>LJCR01000669.1 GCA_001399705.1 Kouleothrix aurantiaca | reverse complement strand
AGCGAATGACGCGCCCGCCAACGCCCGCCTGAACGACCTGGAGATCATACGCGCCGGGCGCAATGAACTGCGCATCGCGCTGGCGCAGCGCCAGCCAGCCCACTGCCGTGCAGGCCCCCACCAGCAGCACCAGCGCCAAAGGAAGAATGCGGCGTATCAGCATATGCGTGTGCTTTCTTCGGCCCCGGCAGCGAGGCCACCAGCAAAGTCGCAATGAGTAGTATAGTTGTTCCTTCCGCACCTGAATAGGGGCATTTTCGACCTGCAACAACCATTCGAAAGGAAACACCCGACCATGCCCAAGATCACCTTTATTGGCGCTGGCAGCGTGGTATTCACGCGCAACCTGTGCAGCGATATTCTGCTCACGCCCGCGCTGCAAGAATCGACGATCAGCCTGATGGACCTGCACCCCGAGCGGCTCGCGCAGGCGCGCGATGTCGTGCAGGCGCTGATCGACCAGCGCGGACTGAAGGCGCGTGTTGAAGCCAGCACCAACCTGGCGGAAGCGGTGCGGGGCGCGGATTACGTGGTCACGACCTTCCAGCAGGGCGGGCTCGATGCCTACCAGCTCGATATCGACATCCCGCAGCGCTACGGCGTCGAGCAGTGCGTGGGCGACACACTCGGGCCGGGGGGCGTGTTTCGCTCGCTGCGCACCATCCCGGTGCTGCTTGAGCTGGGCAAAACCATGGATGCGCTCGCACCCAATGCCCTGCTGCTGAACTACGTCAACCCCATGGCCGCGAACTGCTGGGCGTTTGACCGAGCGACCGGCCGGCCGCACGTCGGGCTGTGCCACAGCGTGCAGGGTACCAGCGAGATGCTGGCGCGCTGGATCAAGGCGCCGTATGAGGACGTGGTGTTTCGCTGCGCGGGCATCAACCACCAGGCTTTCTTTCTGGAGTTTCGGCAGGGCGCGGAAGACCTCTACCCGCGCATTCGCGAGGCTGCCAAGGACGACGCGATCTACGGCAGCGAGCCGGTGCGCATCGACCTGATGAAGTACTTCGGCTATTTCGTGACCGAGTCGAGCGGGCATGCCAGCGAGTACTCGCCCTACTTCCGCAAAACCGCGCAGATGGTGAATGGTGAGCTGGTGCCGCGCTTCACCGACCCAGCCGACCACTGGTTCGATAACGGGCGCACCGGCGGCTACCTGCGCCACTGCCTGGAGCGGCTGGAACACGCGCAGGCCGACTTCGCGGCGCTGGCCTCGGGCGAAAAGGCGCTGCCGACGGTGCGCACGCACGAGTACGGCTCGCGCATCATCGAGGCGTGCGAAACCAACCAGCCCGCCCGCATCAATGGCAATGTGCCGAACCGCGGCCTGATCCCGAACCTGCCGACCGGCTGCTGCGTCGAGGTGCCGGTGCTGGTCGACAAGAGCGGGCTTCAGCCGACCAAGATCGGCGCGCTGCCGCCCCAGCTGGCCGCGCTGATGCAAACCAACGTCAACGTGCAGTCGCTGGTGGTCGAGGCGGCGCTCACCGGCAAGCGCGAGCACATCTACCACGCGGCCATGCTCGACCCGCACACTGGCGCGGAGCTTGATCTCGACCAGATTCATTCGCTGGTGGATGATCTGATCGCCGGGCACGAGGGCTGGCTGCCGGCGTACCAGTAGTGCAGCTCGGTTGAATTCAGCTTCTGATTACGACGACCGACAACCGACCACTGACGACAGGCGCGCGGTCGGTTGTCCGTGGTCGGTGGTCATCAGTAACTGGAATAGGATTTTCACAAGGCCGTACTAATCTGCCGAATCGCGCCACAGAGGCACAGAGGGCGCAGAGAGTTTGACTTCTCTCTGCGCCCTCTGTGCCTTTGTGGTGAGCTGAACTAGGCTTTGGGCTTGATGCGGGGCACAAGCTCGCTGGCCATGCGTGCCACAATGCCATCGGGGTAGGGGTAGCGTAGGTTCAGAATGAGGTGCGTCGCGCCAGCATCGACAAACTCCTGCAGCTTCTGAATCGTCTCGTCGAAGTTGTCGTAGTTCACCAGCATCTGCACCGACAGCTCGATCGCGGCGGGGTCGCGCCCAACGGCGGCGCAGTGGTCGTGCAGCACCTGCACTTTGTGCGTGAACGTTTCGACCGGCCCGCCCGCGAAGTTCCACACGTCGGCGTACTGCGCGGTGATGCGCAGAGTGAGCTGCTCGCCGCCGCCACCGATCACGAAGGGCGGGTAGGGCTTCTGCACCGGCTTGGGGTCGCAGCGCGCTTCTTGCAGGTGGTAGTAGCGCCCGTCGAAATCGGTCAGCTCCTGCGCGTACAGCCGCTTGATGATCTCGCAGGCCTCGCCAAGGCGGCGGATGCGCTCGCCGGGGGCATACAATTCCAGCCCCATGCTGCGGTGCTCGTACTCGTTCCAGCCCGCGCCAATTCCCATATCGAAGCGCCCATTCGAGATCACGTCGATCGTTGCGCCCATGTGCGCCAGCACGGCCGGGTGGCGGTAGGTGTTGCCCGCGACCATCAGGCCCACGCGGATGTTGCTGGTTTGCGCGGCCAGGGCGGCCAGCAGTGTGAAGCCCTCGTAGCAGGGGCCGTCGGGCGTGTCGCCGGTGATGGGCGAGAAATGATCGAACAGCCAGGCGTGCTCGAACGGCGGCGTGGCGTCGGCTTCCTGCCAGACGCGCAGCATGGCGGGGTAGGTCGTATGCTGCGGCGCGGTCTTGATCCCAAAGCGAAGCGTGCCCATGGCGGTCTCCTCTCTGTGCGTGCGGAGCTGCGTGCGTGGCGCGTTGATTATACGCCCGAATCGCGGGCACTGCGGGGCGGCCGACGAATGACGAAGGACGAAAGACGAAGGCCAGATTCACCACGGAGACACGGAGATTCTGGGGTTGCAGGTTGCGAGGTTGCGAGGTTGCAGGTTTGAAAGTTTGAAGGTTGCTGCTGGCCGACGACAGACGACCGACGACTGCCTATTCAACCGCAAAGGGCGCAGAGGACGCAAAGATATAGGGTTGCAGGTTACGAGTTCGAAAGTTGGAGGTTTGGCGGCTGCCGAC
>LJCR01000668.1 GCA_001399705.1 Kouleothrix aurantiaca | reverse complement strand
AAGGTGGGGAGATTAGAAGCGCATGGGGCGGGCCGGGGCGGGTGCCTGAAGTTCGTTTTGGCGCGCTTGCTCGCTACGCAGGGCGGTTTGTGTCTGGCAGGCGCGGCAGTGTGGGCCGCCGCGCCGGCGTTTGTCTGTGTTCTGGCCTTAGTATAGCGAGCGAGTTTTAAGAAACGATGAGGATGGCATATGGAAAATATGAGTGTTGTGTGAAACTACTGAAATCCAAGCACCGGATGCGGCTGGTAGGGCGTTTCCAGCACGGCCAGCTCGTCGTCGCTGAGCGTGAGCTCAAGCGCGGCCACGGCATCGTCGAGATGCTGCATCTTGCTCGCGCCAATGATCGGCGCGGTCACGCCCGGTTTGTGCGCCACCCAGGCCAGCGCCACCTGCGCGCGCGGCACGCCGCGCGCCGCCGCCACCGCATTCACAAACGCCTCGCCCTGCTTGTACTGCGCCATCTTCAGATCCATGCCCGTGATCCGGTTGAAGATCTCATCGAACAGCGGCTTGTTGCTCTGGCGCTGCTCGACGCGCGCCTCGATCTGGCGGAAGCTCGGCAGAAGCTGCTCGCCAATCGCGTTCATAATGTGGTTCGAGTAGCCCTCCACCAGCGACATCAGCGCCTGGAGCTGATCGAAGATGCGCTGCTGGTCGGGGGTGAGCATGCGCTCGATCCAGTGCTGGCCGCCCGTGCGCCCGCCCACCAGCCGGCCCAGCAGCTGCGGCAGGCCGCCGCCCACGGTGGCAAGCTGGTCGGAGAGCGAGCTGAGGAACTCGCGCAGCAGCCCGTTGAAGTACTCGCGCACCCACGGGTAGGCCTCGAACTCGAAGACGTGCGTGACCTCGTGGAGCGCGATCCACAGGCGGAAATCCTCGTCGCTCAGGCCGAGCTGCGTCTGCACGCGCGCGATGTTCGGCTCGACGAAGTACAGCGCGCCGCGGATCTCGGGGTCGGGCGAGAGCAGGCTCAGGTCGTACTGGCCGAGCACGCGCCGCGCCAGGAAGCCCAGCAGAATGCCCATCTGCGAGCCGATCAGCTTGCCGTTGATCTGGCCGAGCGCCGCGCCGACGTTGTTCTGGCGCGCGCCCAGCCGCTCGTACAGCTCCTCGATCGGCTGGAACACCACCGCGAACGGGTTGAAGTTCGCCTCCGGCCACTCGCGCCGGTCCACTACATACACGCGGTTGATCGGCGCGGGCAGCTGCACCTTCAGGTACTCGGCAATCAGCGGCTCGCTCTGCTCGACCAGGCGCGTGTACTGCTCGCGGCGGCGCGCGCGGTCGGGGATGCTGTGCTGCTCCCACTGCGACACGCGCAGCGCAAACTTGCGCGCCTGCTCCCAGTCGATCAGGCCGGTGGGCGCGCTGCCCGCCGGGCGCGCTGCAATGCGCGATGTTACGTAGCGCACGCCGTAGCCGGCCACAACGCCCAGCAGCAAAACAGTACCCACGCGGCGCATGTTCGAATTCGATTTGGTTGGCACAATCAGTCCTTTCGTAAGGCGGGCGGCGGCCGGCGCACCGGGAGGTGCGGAACGGCACGACGCCGCGCTCGGTCACTCGCTGTATGCGGGTGGCTTCTGGCCGCGGCGCATAAACGCGTCGCGCACCATGGTCTTGATATCTTCGTCGGTGATCAGGAAGGTGTCGTAGCTCGCCTCGCCCAGGCTGCGCCGCTCGGCCACGCGGCCCTGCAGCACCAGCCCGTCTTCGGTTTCCATAATCCGCACATCCGTGTAGCCATGGTCGTCGATAAAATAGCCCAGCGCGCGCAACACATCCTGGTAGTCGCTGCGCTGCATGCCGCGAAACAGTTTCATCCGAGCCACCCCCGCTTCTGCTGCTCGGCCTGCCGCAAATCTTGCAGCTCTTTGATCAGCTTGCGCACCTCGTCGTGCGAGATGACGAAATCGGCCGGCACGCGGATGAAGCCCTGCGCGGTGCTTTTGAACGTCAGGCCGGTGAGCACCCAGCCGCGGTCGAACTCGACAATGCTGATCTCGCTGAGGTGCTCGCGCTGGATGAAGTGCCCCAGTGCGCGAAGCAGCTCGGGGTAATCGACCCGTTGGCCTTGCCCGGTCATACGCTTTCCCTTCCGACGATGAGTTTGGCCGTAAAGTTGCACTGCCTCCCGGCTGGTGCTTCTCCCTCGCGCACCCTTCGATACGGCCTGTCGGCCTACTCAGGATGCGCTGGTGCCCTGGTATCACAGCAGTATAGCGTCCTGAGTAGCGGCCTGCCGCGTATCGAAGGGCGCGTGCTTCTCCCTCGCGCACCCTTCGATACGGCCTGTCGGCCTACTCAGGATGCGCTGGTGTCCTGGTATCACAGCAGTATAGCGTCCTGAGTAGCGGCTTGCCGCGTATCGAAGGGCGCGTGCTTCTCCCTCGCGCACCCTTCGATACGGCCTGTCGGCCTACTCAGGATGCGCTGGTGCCCTGGTATCACACCAGTATAGCGTCCTGAGTAGCGGCTTGCCGCGTATCGAAGGGCGCGTGTTCTCCCTCGCGCACCCCTCGATACGGCCTGTCGGCCTACTCAGGATGCGCTGGTGCCCTGGTATCACAGCAGTATAGCGTCCTGAGTTGCGGCTTGCCGCGTATCGAAGGGCGCGTGCTCTTCCCTCGCGCACCCCTCGAGATGCGAGCCTTGCTTTCTCCATCCCCCACACCCCACCCCCGCGCCAGCGGCGCTCAGTACAGCACCCGCTGGTCGCCGTTGCGGCGCGTGATCTTGCGCTCGTCGAGGTGTTCGAGCAGCGCCAGCGCGTACTTGCGGCTGCTGCCGAAGTGATCGCGGAACTGCGCCACCGTCACGCTCCCGCCTGCGCGGATCGTCGCGCGCACCCAATCTACCAGCTCGGCATAGGTTTCGGCCAGAAACGCCACATCCGGCGCGACGCGCACCAGCGTGCCCTGCTCGGCCAGCCAGCCCGCCAGCGCGGCATCCAGATCGAGCGGCGGCGGGCTGTATGGCGCGGCGCGCAAGGCATCCAGCTGGCGGCGCAGCACCCG
>LJCR01000667.1 GCA_001399705.1 Kouleothrix aurantiaca | reverse complement strand
CTGCAGTGCCGCTGCCGACCCCATCGACCGAATAGCCTTCCTCAGTGAGCAAATCGCCGAGCATGCTAATTGTCGCGGCTTCGTCGTCGGCAATTAAGATGTTGCCAGATTCTTTCTGCGGCGCCCCACACCTCTCCACCTTGTAGCCACGCCACCGGCCAGACACGGCGCGCGGCGGCATGAATAGACTTCGATACCGATCAGGATCGCGCGCTATTGTATCATACTCGCTCGATCCGTGCGCCAAGCTGCTGCAAACGCTGCTCAATGCGCTCGTAGCCGCGGTCGATCTGCCCGATGTTGTGGATGACGCTGCGCCCCTGCGCGCACAGCGCGGCGATCAGCAGCGCCATGCCGGCGCGGATGTCGGGGCTGGGCAGGCCTTCGGGCTCGCCGTAGAGCGGGCTGGGGCCGACGACTACGGCGCGGTGCGGGTCGCACAGCACGATCTTCGCGCCCATGGAGATCAGCCGATCCACGAAGAACAGGCGGCTTTCAAACATCTTCTCGTGGATGAGCACGGTGCCGCGCGCCTGTGTGGCGACAACCAGGGCAATGCTGATCAGGTCGGGGTTGAAACCGGGCCAGGGCGCCGAGTCGATTTTGGGGATGGCGTTGTGCGCGTCTTCCTGGACGTGCAGCTCCTGGTCGGGCGGCACAACAATGTCTTCGCCGTCGTCTTGCCAGCGCACGCCGAGCTTGCCAAAGGCAATGCGCGACATGCGGTGCTCGCGCGGGCGCGCGCCGGCGATGCGCAGGGCGCTGCCCGTGACGGCGGCCAGCCCAATGAATGAGGCGACTTCCATAAAATCTGGGCCGATTGTGTACTCGCCGCCGTGGAGCGCGCTCACGCCGGTGATCGTGAGCATGTTGGTGCCAATGCCCTCGATCTTCGCGCCAAGCTGGTTCAGGCAGTGGCATAAATCCTGAACATGGGGCTCGGAGGCGGCATTGCAGATCGTGGTGTCGCCTTCGGCCAGCACCGCGCCCATAATTGCCTGCTCGGTGCCCGTGACGCTCATCTCGTCGAGGAACAGGTCGGTGCCGCGCAGGCGGTCGGCGCGCAGCACATACTCTGTCGGCGTCACCTCAATCGATGCGCCCAGGCTTTGGAGTGCCAGAAAGTGCGTATCAAGCCGCCGCCGGCCGATCATATCGCCGCCGGGGCGTGGCAGGCGCACGGCACCGCGGCGGGCCAGCAATGGGCCGGCCAGCAGGATCGATGTGCGGATCTTCCGCGCCAGAGTCGCGTCGGGCTCGGTATCGCCCACACCAGCAGCATGGAGCGTCCAGCTTGTGCCCTGGCTTTGCTCGACGCTCACCCCGAGCTTCTGGAGCAGCGCCAGCTTGGTGCCGACGTCGCCGATGCGCGGGAGATTATGCAGTGTGACGGGGTGATCGGTCAGCAGGGCTGCGGCCAGTAGCGGCAGCGCCGCGTTTTTGTTGCCGGCCGGAGTGATCGTGCCGTTGAGCCGATGCCCGCCTTCGATTACAAAGCGTTCCACAGTGCCTCCTGAATGAAATTGCTGTTGCACGCGCGGCCGTTGCCGCAGCGGAGTGCTTGAAGCCAGCCAGATCGGCTGGCCGGGTGCGCTTCTAGGCACAGCGGTGCGCCTGGATCAGCCAGACGCACCGTAATCTATAGATACGGGTATGTTTTTGCTTAGGATGGAGGTAGCTCTCGCGATTTGCGGCGGAATGGATTCAGCTGCTTGATGCGGCCTATCACGCCCGGGCGCTCAGCGCTGCCGTCGGTCATGCGGTTGGCGCGGGCGCGCGCGATCAGCTCGGCGGCGCGCTTGCGGCCGATCTCGATGGCCTCGCTGGAAATGCGCTTGAGCTGGTCGGTGGAAACCAGGTCGCCGCTTTCGTACCAGCGCCAGGCTGCCACGCCGGTGGTATAGGTGCCGGCGTAGGCTACCGCAATCTTGGGCACCAGGCCCCACACCGGAATCAGGCCGATCAGGCTGCGGGCGGCCTGCCGCCACAGAAAGGCCCCGCCAACCACCGGCAGCACCTCGCGGATGCGCGCCTGGAAATCGGGCGCAGCGCCATAGGCCAGCGCCAGGCGATACACCAGCAGCGCCTGGTTTTTTGTGAGCACCAGAATATCGGCGGCGGCGAAGGGCACGCTCACCAGCGGAATCTGCTCGGGCAGGCCCGACGCCAGCGAGTAGGTGGCGTTGGTGAACGCGACATTGCCGATCAGGTCGCGGGCGAAGATCGCGCGCAGGCCGGGCAGGCGGCGGGACGCGGCGAGGTGCAGCTCGGCCGGCAGACGCGCCAGCATGGCAGTAGCGAGCCGGTCGGCGGCGTCGAGCGCCTGCGGGTCGAGGATGCTGACGGTGCGGCTGCGCAGCACCGGGGTGAGAAACGCCCCGCCCGACTGGATCTGCTCGCCGTAGACGACCACCACCAGAAACGGCACGCTCAGCTCTTCGAGCAGCCCAAACGAATCGATTTCGGCCTGCGAAAGAGTGGTGCGCGCATCGATCCCCAGCAGGAGCATGTCGGCGCTGCGCAGGCTGCCGGCGCGCTCGGCGGCGCGCGCAAGCGGGATCAGCTCCAGCGGGTCGGGGCCTTCGGCCTGGTAGCGCTGATGCCCCTGGTGCAGCAGCCGGTCGATTGCGTCGAGCGCGGCGGTGTGGCCGATGCAGCTGATTGTCACCGGCCGCTCGGCCTCGTCGCGAATAGCGCTGACATCGATTTCGCGCAGGGTTGAAAAAATATTTCCGAAATCACTCCACTTGGGCACAATACACCTCTTCTCCATCAGAAACCACTGCCGCCAGCATCGCAACCTGTGTGCCAGCGTTTCGCGATTCTGCGCTCGATTATAGCACGGCGCTTCCGGCGCGATTCTGACGCCAAGCTGACAGTGCCCGGTTGACGCCGCGCTGGCTTGTTTCTATAATCCAGCCGCGCCGTTCGAAGCAGAAGGAGATCCTATGACCCGCACCGATGGCCGCGCGCCGGCCGATCTGCGCCCGCTGACGATTACGCTGGACACATTTGGCT
>LJCR01000666.1 GCA_001399705.1 Kouleothrix aurantiaca | reverse complement strand
CTGTTGCGCGCGGCATACAGCGGGTTATTAATCTCGTGCGCTACCGATGCGGCCAGCTCGCCCACCGCGGCCAGCTTGGCGCTTTGCAGCAGCTGCGCCTGTGTTGTATCAAGCCGCGCCTGCACTTCATCGTGGCGAGTTTGTGTTTGCGTCAGCGCGGATTGCAGCCGCTCGCCGCGCTCGTGCTCGTTCGCTTCGGAGATCGCCACTGCCGCCAGGTCGGCCAGCGCCTGCACAAAGGGCAGATCGCGCGGGATGAACAGGTGCGCGTGCGTTCCGCCATAGATCACCAGCGCGCCCAGCCGTTGCGACTCGATGCGCAGCGGGGCCAGCAGCGCGCTGACCGGCGGCCAGGTTTCAAGCACGGCGGCGTGCTGGGCGCTTTGCTCGTCGCTCAGCTCATCGAGTGCGGCTTCCAGCTCGGGGCCGGCCATCAGCATGGCGCGCGGCGCGAAGAAGGCTCGCCCGGCCGGCGCCTGCCCGGCTGCAAGCTGCATAGCCGGCGGGGTGCCGCTGCGCGCCGCCCGCAGCTCGAGCGTTTCACCGTCGGGCTGGCTGAGAAACAGCATAGCCCCGCTTGCGCCGGGGAACAGCGCCTCCGACTGCTGCACCACCAGCTGCAGAATCGCCGCTGAGTCGTGTGTCACCAGCAGGGCCGAGCAGACCGCCAGCAGCGTATCGAGCCGCGAGCTGGCCGAAAAGGCCGGAAGCTGGCGCTGGACTGCAATCTGTGCCTGAAGCGCATCGACGCGCCGCTGTAACTGCTCGGCGCGCGCATGGCGCAGCCGCAAAACACGCGCGTGCTGCGGGCGCCGCTTCATTTGCGGATGTATCTTGCCCATGTTGCCAAACCTCAACCTATTGTTGCCGGAGCAATTCGTGATTTTTCCCACAGCAATGGCATACTCATGGACGTATGTATGTGGAAAAGGGGGAACGAACGATGGCACGAAAAAAGCGACAGCATCCGCTGATCAAGCACGTACAGGCCTACCTGAATCAAACAATGCCCGAAATGGCCGGCGCGCGCCTGCAGCTTCGCACCCTCGACGGCCCGCCCGGATCGCCACGCTACGCCGTTACGGCCGAGCTTTGCACGCGCGCCTGCCCGTACGGCACCAGCCCGTCAATGGCGGCAGCCGGGCAGTGCCACGTGATCAACTGCCCGCTGCGGTGCTCGGTGCGCCTGCTTGTTGATCGGCGTGGCACGATTCTGCACGCTACCCGCAGCACGCTTCACTGGAACTAGACAGCCGGGGCGACGACCGACCACCGACAACTGACGACTATGGCGAAGTGCAGAAGGAGCATGCCACGGAGAACACGGAGAGCACCGAGCTTGAGATCCATACTCAGTGATCTCTGTGCGCTCTGTGGCTCAACCGTCTTCGGTCGTCCTCGGTCATTCGTCTGTCAGAGCTGCGCCAGCCGTTCTTTGAGCGTGCTGGCCGAATGCTGGAACGCGGCCGCCTCGGCCTCGCTGATCGGCAGGTTAAGCACTTCCTCGATTCCGTTGCGCCCAACGATTGTGGGCAGGCTGATCGCAATGCCATCCACGCCATACTGGCCACTGAGCGGGCTGCACACCGTCAGCACCGTGTTCTGATCGCGCAGAATCGCCTCGACAATCGTGAGCAGGCCCAGGCCGATGGCGTAGTAGGTCGCCTTTTTGCGCTTGATGATCTCGTAGGCGGCGGTGCGGGTTTGCTCGAAAATAGTCTCCAGCGCGCCTTCGTCGTAGCCGCGCCCGTTTGCGCCCACGAAATCGCGCAGCCGCACGCCCGCAATATTCGCCAGGCTCCACAGCGCCAGCTCGCTGTCGCCGTGCTCGCCGACAATGTAGGCGTGCACGCTGCGCGGGTCAACTTTATTGTGCTCGCCCGCGCAGCTTTACAATCTCCACAAGGCGCTCATGGCGCCGTCCCTGCACCCTATAGCGTAGCGCAATTGCCGCATCCGCGATGGTCATTTCCGTATGGAATTGGGCATCGCGCGCGTCCCCGGCAATGGTCACAAGCACGGTAGCGTCAAGATAGCGGATCTGGGTCGCAAGCGCCGAGAGAAGCGCACGCACCGAGCGATCGGCAGGAAGCTGCGCTTCAACACTCTGAAATCCATCCAACAAGACAACCTTGGCTCCGCTTGCGCGGATGGTGCGGGCAATCGCCGTATCAGGCGAAGCATCCTCCGTCCGAATTTGGCTTGCAAGCGTAAACACTTGCACTGCATCGCCAACCATTGCCGTATCAAAGAATTCAAGCGGCTGCATATGTTGTATATACTGCTCAACACCCTCAGAAAATGATGTGAAGATAATCGTCTTCAGCCCACGTCGGGCCGCGTGGAACAGAATCTGACTTGCGAGTACCGTTTTCCCAGCCCCCGGCGCTCCAATGATCGCCACCAACGATGGGCGGCTTAAACCGCCGCCCAAAACGGTGTCGAGACCGAACACGCCAGTCGGAAGGAGCATATCCTTATTGGTCATAGACAAATTCATTCCTTTGAGCTTGTGTTCAAATTCCGCCAGGCTGCCTTCTGCCCCGCTACGGCAGCCTACCTTGCTCGGCGAGGCGCTGCGCAACCTCAGCAAGGCGTCGGGCTGTAAGCTGCCGCGACGTTCCAAGATATACTGTGTCGCTCTTCCTGGCACCTCGCCGGGAGGCGTACCAGTACCCTAAACCTCTGCGAACCTGCTTGCGCGCCGTGAATGCCCCACTTGGCGCCTGAAAGTAAAACGTTGTTTTTGCCATCAGCCACGCAAACCAATGCGGGCTATCAAGTGCCAGCGTCTCATTATCGGCATACAGAAAGTCATTCTCAACAATCGGGATTGTTCTCATGCGGTTCACACCATACTATGCGGTCGCCGCCCAACTCGCTCGTTTCGTCAGCGGGGGGTGGCTGGTATCAGTTTTCTAATTCTCACCGTCTATCGCTTGCCACTTAGAAATCCGTCTCATCGGCAGGTCCCGCACCACCCGCCCGCCCCTGGGGGATGTCGGTGATCAGCGCCTCGG
>LJCR01000665.1 GCA_001399705.1 Kouleothrix aurantiaca | reverse complement strand
TCCAGGCAGCGCAGCAGTTGCAGGCTGCGAATGCGTGCGGCGTTGGCCGCGTCGGGCGCAATCCCCCCGGCGGCCAGCAGCGCCGGCCATGCGAAGGTCCAGCGCTCGGGGTGGTGGTAGCGCACCACCCAGCCCCACCACGCCGCGTCGAACAGCGCGTCGGCCAGGCGCGCAAACTCGAAGTCGAGCAGCGCTGCCACCTCATCACCCGCCAGCAGCACGTTCACCGGGCAAAAATCGCCGTGTGCGAACACGCCCTCGCGCCCGGCGAACTGCGCCGACAGTTCTGTAATGGTCGTCTCCAGCACTGCCGCGTCGCCCGGCGCAAGCAAAGGCGCGCAGCGCGCCAGCAAGCCACGCGCGTGGGTCGCAAGTGTGTCTGGCCCCGCCCAGGCCGCATCCAGCGCGATGCCGTGGGTGCTCAGGCCGGCCAGGCGCGGCAGCAGCGCGCCCATCACCTCGGCCACGCGGGTGGCGCCATCCAGCGTGCCCATGCGGCTGGCGGCTGGCGTGCCGGGGAGATATTCGCGGATGGCGTAGGGCGGGCTGGCGCTTGCGTCGGCGGCGAGCTGGCGCGGTGCGGCAATGCCGGCGGCCTGGAGGCGTGCAGGCAATTCAGCCGCCAGCCGCAGCGTCTGCCCGGCGCGCGCGCGGTTCGAAAGGAGCTGCACAATCAGGTGCTGACCGCTGGCGAGAGTGAGCAGCGCAGTTTCGTTTTCAAAGCCCCAGCCGCAGCGCTCGGCGGCGGCCACGGGCGCGCCAGCCAGCGCGCTCAGCGCGGCCAGGTCGGGCGAAAGAGCTTCGGTTCGTTCAGGCATAGAAAGTTCTTTTCCGCAGAATCACACAACCCCGCGTGCTGCTGGCCGGGCCAGTAGAGCATGCGGGGTTGGCGTATCAATTCAGCGCGAAGCTGTGGCCTATTCGTGATTGGACGTAGTTTCGGCCGTATCGGTGCTTGGCAGCCAGCGGATCGGCACATTTCGGTCGCTCGGCAGGCCAAACGGGTCGGGGCCTTCTTCCTCGAAATCCAGCTCTTCGATCAGCACCGGGCCAGTGTCGTGGGCCCAGGCGATCAGATCATCGATCGTATACCATCCCGGCCGATAGATGTCTTGCTCGTTGGGGTTCAGCCAGAATTTGATGCCGCCTTCCATCCACTGCCAGCGCTCAAGTGAGTGCCACTCTTTGCCCTGGTCGTGGAGCGTCGTCTTTACTTCCTCAAACAATTGCAGGAGTTCAGGCAGGCGAAGACCTTCGGTGCGGCGGACGCGCAGTAGCTGGCGATTGATGGCGTCGCGGAGCTGTTCCAGCTGATAAACGTCGAGGGCTTGTATGTCTATCATGGCCTGGTTTCCTTTCTCGCCGGCGCGGTTGTCGGGGGACGTTTGCGATCACAGTGCCAGGGTGATCGCCCGCGCGGATTGCGAACCGTCGGTAGGTGTTCGTGAGATTGCTCGTATAACCGACACTCCCAATTATAAAGAAAGAACGCGATTATAGAATAAGAAAGTTGTTACAATTCCCGCTTGCTTTAGTGATAATACTATGCAATAACTATGCCCTGAATTGCCGTTTCTGGCGGGAATTACCGGCCACCTGCCCGCCTGCAAAAGCCTGTGCCGGGAACGATGACGTCCTTGTTATCTGCTTATACGAATTAAACGTGCCGACAGTTTCTTTTTTGCGGAACGACGCCAACACCAAAATGGTGCGCGCTCAGGCAGCGAGCGGCTGTGGGCGGCCAGCATGGCCGGAGTTATGGATCAGCGGCGGCAGCGCCAGAATGAGTTACAACGCAGGAGCCAGGGTATCGCGACGTTGCGGAAAGCACACAGTCCCTTCCTCCAGAGAAGGAAGGGACTGCACTGGAGGCGACGACCGGATTCGAACCGGTGAATGGAGGTTTTGCAGACCTCTGCCTTACCACTTGGCTACGTCGCCACAGGGCCGATTCTAGCATACTCGCCCGGCCCTGTCAAAGCCGAAGCAGCGCGCCGGCGCGGGCTGCGGGCATGGCTCGACATAAGCCTTTTGGCCCATGACAACGCGGCCGGTTTACGCTATCATTGCTGAACAGCATGCCAGGTTTGGCGTGCTCTTATTCTCCCTTTTTCCCTGTACTCGCGGCCGGGCTCTTGCTACCCTTGCATCACTGCCGATGCAGGGAATTTGACGACCCAAAACCACAATGGCGTGGCGCACAAGGAGCACGATCTATGATCGCATTTGTACTGAGTGGTGGCGGAAACCGTGGCGCGCTCCAGGCCGGCGCGCTCCAGGCGCTGATCGAGCGCGGCATTGTTCCCGACCTGATTGTGGCGACATCGGTGGGGGCGCTGAACGGTGTGGTGCTGGCCGGCGATCCGTCGGTGGAGGGCGCGCGCCGTCAGGCAGCAGGCTGGGCGAACATTCGGCGGAACGATATCTTCCCCGGCAATTCGTTTACGGTGGCCTGGCGCATTCTGGTGGGGCGCGGCAGCTTCCACGGGCGCGACAATTTTGCGCGCTTTGTGCTCGCCACGCTGCCGCCGAATGTGCGCCGCTTCAAGGATCTGAAAATTCCCTGCGTTGTTACGGCCACCGCGCTGTCTTCCGGGCGCCTGCACCTGTTTGGCGAAGAACCCTCCGAGCGCCTGCTCGACGCGCTGCTCGCCAGCACGGCCATCCCGCCTTTCTTTGCGCCCTACGCCTACCAGAACGAGCAGTTTGTCGATGGCGCGCTGGTGGCGAACCTGCCGCTTTCGCTGGCGATCCTGCGCGGCGCCCGCACGATCTACACACTTGAGATTGCCGACGACATGGCCAGCGGCTCGCGCCAGGGGCTGATCTCGACGCTCACCTCGTCGCTCAACGCCATGCTGAATCGCCAGCACGAGCAAGAGCGCCGCACGGTAGCGCTGGCGCACGCGCGCGGCATCACCATCCACGACATTCAGCTCACCAGCGGGCAGAATCTGCCCTATAACGATTTCAGCCACAGCGCCGAGCTGGTGCAGGCCGGCCATCGCACCGCGCTCGAGTACCT
>LJCR01000664.1 GCA_001399705.1 Kouleothrix aurantiaca | reverse complement strand
CTATGCCCTACCGCAATGCCTTGCCGCTTTCGAATGCCTCGCAGCTGCGCGCCGTGTCGGACGTGGTGGTCGCAGCCGATGCCGGGCGCGTGCTGGGCGTGGCCTCGACCTACCACGAATTGCCGATTGCCAACCTGACCTTTGCGGCGCGGTCGGGCGTGGTGGTGGGCGCGCTGCTGGCTGCGCTTGCTGAACGTAACCAGCGCCTGCTCGCAGGCACCGTCTGGGCGCTGCTGCCGCCCGACCGCGCCGCGCAGCTCCTGCTCCACGCGCGGCTTGTTTCCTCCGAAATCGAATTTCAGATGGTGGTTGAACCCGAACTTCTGCATGTGCCAGCCACCCATGCCCCGCGCCGGCTCCTGCCGGACGATGTGCCGCAGATGGAAGCGCTGGCGCTGGCGGCAGGCTTGTCGGTGTGGCATAACAGCGCGCTGGCACTCGGCCCGGCGTTTGGCTGCTTCGAAGCAGGCCAGCTTGTGGCCATGGCGGCGACGCACTTCGCCACGCCCGAGGTGGTAGAAATCGGCCATGTTGCCACGCACCCTGGTTGGCGGCGGCGCGGCTATGCCTCGGCATGCACGGCGGCGCTGGCGCAGGCAGCCTTTGCCCTTGCACCGCGCGTATTTCTGATGGTGCTGGAGCACAACACCGGCGCGCTGGCGGCCTACAAGCGGCTCGGTTTCCGCGTCATGGAGCGCATGCAACTCACCGAGGTGCGCTTCTAGCCCTTCGGCGCGTACCCAACGCGCCACCCCCGACGTTTTCTCTCCAGAACTGTTCACTGGCTACAAAGGCATACCATGCGCTTGCACATCCATGTATTGTCTTCGCTCGCGGCCGGCGCTGCACTGTACCGGCGCGCGCCTCATCACCATCACCAGCGACGCCGCCGTCGAGCCGTATGCTGGCTGGGGCGGCTATGGCTCCAGCAAAGCCGCCTTCGAGCAGCTTTCGGCCATCCTCGCCGCCGAAAACCCTGAATGGCGGGTTTACTGGGTCGACCCTGGCGATATGCAAACGCAAATGCACCAGGAAGCCTTTCCCGGCGAAGACATCAGCGATCGGCCCCTGCCCGAAACCAGCGTGCCGGGCCTGCTCGCGCTGATCGCGGGCGACGCGCCAAGCGGGCGCTACCAGGCCCGCGCCGCCGCTTCGGCCCCCGCGCCAATTGGCGAAGTGCGCGTGGCTCTGACAGTCGACAAATACGAGCGGGCGGTGGCGCTCTACCGCGACGCGCTGGGGCTGGCTGTGGCCGAAGAGTGGAACACACCGCAGGGGCGCGGCATGGTGCTGGCGGCTGGCCCTGCCACGATTGAGCTGCTCGACACGCCACAGGCCGCGCTGGTTGACGAGATCGAAGTTGGGCGGCGCGTGGCCGGGCCGATCCGCATTGCGCTGGAAGTGCCTAGCCTAGCAAGCGCATCGGCGGCCTTTGCCGAGCATGGCGCAGAGCCCGTGAATGATGCCGTTCGCACGCCCTGGAACCACCACAACCAGCGTCTGCAAAGCGCCGACGGCGCGCAGATCACGATCGCGCCGTAGCGCAACCCACCGACACACAACGGCCGCGCCTGAGTACGCTCAGGCGCGGCCTTTTGTTCTGCGGAAAATGGAGGCTACCGCTGGTCCAGGCTAATATCGCCGCTGGTCGTCTCGACCGTGAGGGTCGGGCCGCCGCTGCCAATCGTGCCTGTCAGGCTGCGCTGGTCGTTTTGTGCGCCCGCCAGCTCGAAGTCGTTGCTGATGTCGCCGCTGACGGTGCTGGCATTTAGCGAGAAGCTGCTATCTTCCGGCAGCGTAAGATCCACATCGCCCGAAATCGTTGAGACCTTGCTGTCGCTGCCGGCCCCGAACGCGCCGTCGTAGTTGATTCCGCCGCTGGTGGTGGAAATATCAAGCTGCGAGGCATTGGCATCGCGCACGCTGATATCGCCCGATACGGTGCCGATCTGCAGCTCGCCATTCACGCCGTCCAGGTCGATCTCGCCGCTGGTCGTGTTCACCGTCGCCCCGTCCACGGCGCCATCGCCCAGCTGCACATCGCCGCTGATTGTCTCGACCTGCAAGCGGCCATTGATCGAACTCAGGCGCACTTCGCCGCTGGTGGTGTTGACCGTCAGGCCGCCGCCAAGCTCGTCGGCATGAATATCGCCGCTGGTGCTTGCAAGGGTGACAGCGCCGGCCAGGCCATTAATGTCGATGGTGCCGCTGGTGGTCTGCAACGAAGCATCCGCCGATTTTGGCACGTCGATGCGGTAGGAGATGCCGCGCGAGCAGAAAAAGCAGAACCAGTTGCCGGTGCTTTCGTCGATGCGTATGACATCGCCCGTCTGCTCGACATTCACCTGATAGTCGCCGCGCGCGCCGCCGTGCTGGATCGCTTCGATCTTGATGGTATCGCCATCCCAGCTGCGCACTTCAACATCGGAATTGCCGGCCACCAGCTCGAGGTGCTTGCCGGGCAGCTCCTGATCAACCAGCTTATATGTTCCGCCAAACGGTACCGTGCGGCCAAACGCCTGAAAAGCCAGCAGCACCAGCCCAACAACGACCAGCGCAATGCCCAGGCCGGCGTTGCGCCCGCGCCGCAGTGGGGCTGGCGTGCTCTGGTAGTACGGCTCGTTTGGCAGCGTCGGCATGGTAGGGGCAGGCGGCGCTTCGGGCCGGGCCTGGTAGGTTTCCTGATCGCTCATATCGTCATTCCTCGCATGGCTGCGTTCATACGTTTTCGTCGTTCTGGTGGTAAGACGCTTGCCAGGCGGGCGGTGTTGCGGCGCAAAGAAACGCCCGCCGGGTGGCCCCAGCGAGCGTGTGGCAGGTTTTGTACCAGGGTTTTAGCAGCCTTCGCACGGCCCGAGCGCAACGGGCGTGTAGCGCGCTTCGATGCTGCTGCCCCAGATCGCCATGCGCCGGCCCAGCCACGCCAGCGCCGGCGACGGCGCGCCGCTGACGGCGATGTAGCCCAGCCCGGTAATAATGAACGATGGGCCCATTGCCCGCCGCAGAAAGCGCGCGCCGTCGCCGCCA
>LJCR01000663.1 GCA_001399705.1 Kouleothrix aurantiaca | reverse complement strand
CTAACGCTCGCCGCCGAAATAATACGCGTGGTCGAGGTCGGCCAGCAGGCCGGGCTGCGTTGGCCGCCAATTGTAGCGTTGCGCGGTGAGCGCGCTGGATGCCTGCACATCCATCGAAAAGAAGCTCCCAAGCCAGCCGAAATGCTCGCCGGCCTGCTCGGCGGGCACGCTCACCGCTGGCACCTTCAGCCAGCGCCCGATCAGCTCGGCAATATCGCGCGCTGGCACGCCCTCGTCGCCCACTGCATGCAAGCGCGCGCCGGCCGGCGCACCTTCCAGCGCCAGGCGAAACAGGCGCGCGGCGTCGAGCCGGTGTACTGCGGCCCAAGCGTTCGCGCCCTCGCCCACATAGCCCGACACGCCGCGCTCGCGGGCAATCTCAATCAGGCGCGGCACAAAGCCATGATCGCCCTGGCCGTGCACGGATGGCGGCAGCCGCATAACCGACACCCGCACGCCGCGCTCGGCAAACTGCGCAGCTGTTTGTTCGGAAACGCGCGGGATACGCGCATTGGGCGCATCATCCTCTGTCGCGGCGCGGCCCGGCGTCAGCGTGGCCATGCCCGGGGTTACAACGAGCGGGCGGCCCGAGCCGGCCAGGGTTTCGCCCAGCGCCGTGATGGCCTGCTGATCGACGCTGGCCGAGCGCGCATAGTCGGAAAATTCGTGAATAAAGGCGGTATGAATCACGCCGTCGGCGGAAGCGGCGGCGCTACGCAAGCCCTCCAGGTCTTCCAGCCCGCCGCGATGGACATCTGCCCCAGCGGCAGCAACCGCCGCAGCGGCCGATTCGGAGCGCGCCAGGCCAAGAACTTGATGCCCGGCGGCCAGTAATTCTGCGACGACGGCCGAGCCAACAAAGCCGCTCGCCCCGGTAACAAACACTCGCATAACATCCTCCATGAAACGAAGCCCGCGCCCGGACCTCACCAAACGCAGCGCCAGTGTATAATGAGCCGGGCATTACAGCCAGAGAAGCGTTTATCCTGGGACTGGCACTTCCTGCTTGCGCCGCCTGCCCGCAAATCAAATCAGGATGCCTGGAACGATCGCCACGAAGACTCGAAGGCACGAAGGACGTCAGAATCCAATAAACTTGGATTCTTCGAGTCTTTGTGGCTATGTAGAAGTTATTGATTTTAAGAGTTCCAAACGGAGTATTTCGCGTGGCAATACAGCAACACAATCACGGAATCGCCGGCCGGCTCGAACTCGATCGCCGGCACGAGCTGGCCGCGTTTCTGCGCAACCGCCGCGCCCGCGTGCTGCCCGAGGACGTGGGCCTGCCGCGCGGTTTGCGCCGGCGCACGCCCGGCCTGCGGCGCGAAGAAGTCGCAGTGCTGGCAGGTGTCAGCCCGGAATGGTACACCTGGCTGGAGCAAGGGCGCGACATCACCGTCTCGGTGCAGGTGCTGGAAAGCCTGGTGCGCGTGCTGCGGCTCGACGATATTGAGCGCAAGCTTGCACGCAAGCCCGAAGGAAGCACAAGCGGTGGTCTGGCGCGCGAGTTTGGCGTTAACGATGACACCATTCGTCGCGATCTTGCCGAGCCGGAGAGCATGGGCACTGGCACGTACAAAGTCGGCCGGCGCTACGTGCTTGAACATCGGCGCTCGTTTCACTCCGTCAAGCTGAACAATAATGAAGCGCTGGCACTTTACCTGGCTGCACGGCTTGAAATCGCCAACTGAATACCGAAACTGGCTGGCCGAAAGCAGCAAGAGCTCGGCCCGGCGATTGCGGCCGCGCTGACGAGCAACTGCCTGATAACGCGGGCGGGCACGCTGGGCTTTGTCGCGGGCTATCGGGCTGGCGGCGCAGACGGTGCACGCAGCGCCACGCATAGTGGTAGGCATAGCAGGCGCACGCCAGTAGGGGCTGCTGCTGGAGAATGTGAGATGAGTGAGCCTCCGATCGGCGGCGGGCCGATTGGCACGCCGTCCCCGCCACCGACCGACAGCCCGACGAGCGCGCCGATTCGCGGGAGGAAATTATCTAATACGGTCACAGAGACACCGGCGGAGTATTTCGCCGGTGTCTCTATGCTTACCTTGGTACGAAATAGAGTGTTTGTATGGAACATCGGTCGCCGTATGTTTGAGCGTCGCTCTTTCCTATATGCGCAGGTTGCGAGTTTTTTCATGAACGAAACATGACTCTCCTGACGAGGAGCAATTATGCTATACTTTCAAGGAGATAAAGCCGCCCAACAGAACACCCAACCCCGGCCGGCAAGAACAAGGTGGGCGTTCTGAACAAAACCGTTGCGCTGATTCTAGCACCCTGCCGCACCTCTGGCAAGGAATGCTTGGCAGCTCAACGCTGCTAGTGCGATGCCAAACGACACGATCATTGATGACCTGCTCAAGCAGCTTGTGGCCCATCGCGCTGCCTTACAGACCTCGCTCACGCAGCAGGCCAGGCTTGGCTCTGCGCAAGCGCCAGTTGGTCTCCTTGGACAGATTGATGAAGCGCGGGAGCGCATTGCTTACCTCAAGACCGAACTTCACCAACTGGGCTGTACCGACGTTACCGATCACCCCAACGATACTGACCCGCTCGATAGCCAGGTCAAGCGCTTACGCGCCGAAAGTCGCGCCGCACGCATGCGGGATCTCTGCCATAACCATGCGGATTTTATCGCAGATCGCCTGAGTAGTTTTGTTGGCCGCGCTGCTGAGCTAGCGGCCATTCGCGAACGGATCGAGACTGTACAACCCGATGGGGGCTATGTCACCATCACTGGGCAGGCCGGGCAGGGGAAAAGCAGTATCATCGCGCGACTCGTCCACGATGTAGGAATAACTACGGTCGCCCATCATTTCATTCCCTTTACGCCGCGACCTGACCACCAAGTCGGTCTCTTGCGTGACCTGATGGCCCAGCTCATTCTCAAACACGATCTCTCCGATCACTATGTCGCCCCTGAGAGCCGCCCAGCTTTGCGCGATTACTTTGTGACTCTGCTTCGCACGCTCAGCGAACAGGGCCGCCAGGAAGTGATCTACATCGACGGGCTTGACCAGCTCC
>LJCR01000662.1 GCA_001399705.1 Kouleothrix aurantiaca | reverse complement strand
TCCACATCGTCTGCCGGGTTGTTTGTGCCCAGCTGATGCTCAACATCGGCACAGGCATCGCGCGTGAAGAACTGCTGGCCGTCGTAGGGCACCACAATCTCGATTGTGCCGGTTGGGGTGCCGCTGGTGGTGGATCGGTTGCGCGAGATCTCGCGCGTGTAGGTGTAGATTTCCTTCAGGGTCACGCGCTCGGGGCAGCCGCGCGCATAGATCGTTTTTGCCACCCATCCCTCCTCGCATTCAGTCGCCGCGCACAATGGCGCGGCCGGGGTCGGCAAGCGCCGCCCCGCTGCTCCACAGCGGATGCGAAAGACCAGGCCACGCAGGCCTGTGATGCAGATACGAAACCGGCTCGGTGCCGAAACGCTCTGTCCGACGAATGGGTTTGCGAAACGTGGTAATGCAGCAGCGCAGGGGAAAAGAAACTACTACAAGGGTGCGTTTACATTATAGCCGATCTGGCCAAATATGCCATAAAACCAGATCGCATGCCGTTTATTCCAGTGGGTACCCGGAGGCGTGAACATCATCGCGGGCTGTTTCGGTGGAAGCGCCCGCAAGGAGTGCAAGCTATGGCAACCCGAACCAGTGCAGCAGTTGCGGCAGCGCAGGAGCTACCGCTGCGCACATCCGACGAAATTCAGGGCAACATCCTGGCTGGCTTTAATAAGGACCTGCAAACCTTTCTGTTCGTTCAGTTCAAGAACGCGGCTGCGGGCCGCGCATGGCTGGGCGCCCTGCTGCCACGCATTGCGACGACGCGGCAGGTGGCGGCGTTCAACGATCAGTTCAGCGCAGCGCGGCGGGCCAGCGGCGGCGACGACCCGCAGGCGCTCAAGGCGACGTGGGTGAATGTGGGGATCACGGCGGGCGGCCTGCGCAAGCTGGCCCCCGGCCTGGCCAACGACATCAGCCAGTTTGGTTCGTTCAGCCAGGGTGCAGCCGCACGCGCCGCCGACCTGAATGATCGCGGCGCGAGCGCGCCCGACCGCTGGCTGTTTGGTGGGCCGCGCCAGCCCGGCATCGACGCGCTGCTGACGATCGCCGCCGATGATGCGACCGATCTGCAGCTGGAGATCGATCGCCAGCGCGCATTGCTGGCAACCCACGGCCACACGCTGGTGTTCGAGCAGCGCGGCGCAACCCTGCCCGACGATCGCGCCGGCCACGAGCATTTTGGCTTCAAGGATGGCGTGTCGCAGCCGGGCGTGCGCGGATTTCACCCCGCCGAGCCAAGCAACCCGAACGAGCGGCAGGGCCACCCCGGCACCGAGATGATCGCCGCCGGCGAGTTCATTCTGGGTTTGGCGAATGAAAATGGCAGCGCGCCACCCGTGCCGGCCTGGATGGTGAACGGCTCGTTCCAGGTGTTTCGGCGTTTGCGGCAGGATGTGCCGGGCTGGTGGGCGCAGGTGAGCGCCAACGCCGACACATTGGCCGCCAGTGATCCCATGCGCGTGCATGTCGAGCAGCTTGCCGCCAAGCTGGTTGGTCGCTGGCGCAGTGGCACGCCGCTGGCGCACGCGCCCGAGCAGGATACCAGCGTGACGGGCGAGCATGGCAACGACAACGATTTCAACTACGACGACGACTCGAATGGCTTTAAGACGCCGCGCTTTGCGCATATTCGCAAGATGTACCCGCGCAACCGTGGCTTTGCGGACAACCAGCACCGGATCATGCGGCGTGGCATTCCGTTCGGCGCAGCATTCGACCCGGCGGCGGGTGCGGGCCACGGCATCGATGGCGAGCGCGGGCTGCTGTTCAATGTGTTTCAGGCCAGCATCGAGAACCAGTTCGAGTTCTTGCAGAGCACGTGGGCGAACAATAGTTTCTTCCAGCAGCAGGGCGACGGCCCCGACCCGGTGATTGGCGATGCCGACAACCGCACCTGCACCTTCCACCGCAGCGGCCAGGCCGACACCACGCTGGATTTCCACCGCTTTGTGCACACATCCGGCGCAATCTACGCCTTTGCGCCTTCGCTCACCGCGCTGCGCAGCCTGGCCAGCGGCGAGATTGTGCCGCCAGTGGACGATACCCTGCACGTGGGCGACACCGCCTTTGTGAAGCGCGCGGGCGGCCTGCCGCTGCGCCTGCGCAGCCAGCCTTCGGTGAGCGCGCAGGTGCTGAGCCTGCTGGCCCCAGGCACGCAGATGACGCTGCTCGAAGGCCCGCGCTCGGCCGACGGCCACCCGTGGTGGCGCATCCGCACGACCGACAACCGCACTGGCTGGGTGGCGGGCGACAACCTGCTGAAGAACCCGGACTAGCCACTGCCTCTTTCACCACAAAGGCGCGAAGGCACGAAGCCTTTGAAGGCGAGGAGTAGGTAGCGCGCAAACGACACATCACGCACTACGCACTATGTATGGCTATACAGTGCGTAGTGCGTAGTTTTTTTTGGGTGCAGCGCCAGAAACAAAGCTACCGAGCCGAGCTGCTGGCGGAAAGTGTGCCAAAAACATCGAGCAGGCGCGCGCAGTAATCGGGCGCGATGCCACGGCTGTGCGCGATGCGCAGCAGTGCCGCCATGGGCTGCCCTTCATCGAGGAATAGCCGCACGTACCCTTCGGGTGCGGCCAGCACGAGCGCGCGCCCGAGCGTTGCCAGTGCTTCCTCGGGGCGCGCAAATAGCTGCAGCGCGCCAGCCCTCACCACCAGAATGCGCAGGACGCTATCGACTCGGTCGCGCGCTTCGGCATCTGCCAGCATGGGTTCGAGCAAGCCGAGCGCCTGCTCCACCAGAGCCGGCTGGCCATCAGCCTGCGCCAGCCAGGCGCGCGCCAGAATCAGATATTCCCACTCGCACAGAAACCAGGGTTCGCGCTCGCGGTATGGGTCGAGGGTCGCGGCCCAGCGCGCCGCCGCAGCGCCCCTGCCCGCAGCAATATCGAGCAGGGCATGGGCGGCGTTCAGGCGCGCTGCGATCTGCGCGGCGGCGGGGTGCTCGCGTGTTCGCTGTGCGCAGTCGCGCAGCGCGTGCTCTGCGAGGGCACGGTCGCCCCGTGCCAGGCACACGCGCACCTGTGT
>LJCR01000661.1 GCA_001399705.1 Kouleothrix aurantiaca | reverse complement strand
GGCCCGCGCCGCGCGCCGCACCGTGGTTGAGCATTTCGATCTGCACGCTGCCGCGCAGCAGATCGCCAGATTGTTCGAAAAAGCCGTGGCCAGCCCGCCAAAAATGGCTCACGCTAACGTTTAGTGTTCGGTTGTTCCAGAAACTCGTAGCAAGATTGCCTGAATCGTTCGCCGGCCGGCCCGCCGGGTCGCTGCCTAGCAACGAGAGGAAGATGCGATGCAATCCGTGCAGACCGAACCGATTGCAACCAGCGCCGACACGCATCGGCAGGTGCAGATCGCCCAGAACACGCAGCAGATGGCGGAATATCTCACGCCAGCCTTCTTCCCCGACCACCCCGACCATGTCGCTGATTGCCGCATCCTCGATATGAAATATGAGGTCGGCGAGTACTGCACGCTGCCCTACCAGCTTGGCCCGCGCATGGTCATCGGCACCTTTCGCTGGGGCGAGGTCGAGGGCGAGCTGCCCGCCAGCGCGCGCCTGATCGAGCCGCTGGGCATGCAGGTGTATAGCTTCGAGCAGGACCCCGCGCTGCCCGGGCTGGCTACCGCGCTCGATCCGCGCCGTATTCGCGCTGCGCTGGCCGAGGCCCTGCCGGAATATCGCGACGGCGGGCGCGAGCTGCTGAGCGTGCGCGCGCGGCCGCTGCGCTACCGGCCCGGCAAGCGCTGCACCATGCGCTTCGACCTGCTGGAGCGCGACGCCGCTGGCGCGCTGGCCCGCCGTACACTCTACGGCAAAGCCTACCACCAGCTTGGCAAGGCCAGCTCAGTATTTCATGAGATGCAGATGCTCTCAGACACTGACGCGGTGCGCTCGGGCCGCGCGATCCTCGCGCCGGTGGTGGCATTTCTGCCCGACCTGATGCTGGTGATGCAAGGCCCGATCGAAGGCGAATCGCTGGAGATGCTGCTGGAAGGTCTGCAAGGCAACGTGACTGCTGGCGACCCGCGCGGATGGGCGGGCGTCGTGCGCTCGGCCGGGGCGCTGGCCGCCGTACACACCTCGGGCGCCGCCACCGACCGCGAGCGCCCGATCGACAAAGAGCTGAAGCGCTTTGTGAAGCGCGCCAGCCAGGCCGCCACCGCCACGCCCGACAGGTTGTCGTTGCACAGCGAGGGATGGCAAACGTGGCAGGAAATCAGGATCTCGTCGGTGCTGGTGCCGGGCAGCACAAGCTCGCCATAGCTCAGGTGGCCGGGCGCGAGCGTCGCGTCGATGCGCACCTCGTAGGTGCCGTCGGGCAGCGCGTCGAGATCCCGCTGGCTCAGGCAGAAGCCCCACTGGCGCTGATAATAGCTGGTGCGGTAGGGCACCCAATCGGGATGCTCGGGCGCTGTGAACAGGTGCGGGCGCAGCTCGCCCAGCGTCAGCGTGCGCTGCACCGGCTCGCTGTAGTTCAGCACATGCAGGTTCGACTGGCGGAAATCGACCACGCGCTCGCCGCGGCTGTTTTTGATATAGGCGTCGCGAATATTCCACTCGTCGGGCACCAGCCAGTCGAACACGGGCGTGCCAGAAGGAACCTCATGCAGCGTCAGCGGCACGTATTCCTGCAGGATGCGCAGGGTTTCGCGCACGCCCGCGCCGGTGATGCTGCGGCAGATCGGGTAGAGCCGCGCGATCAGGGCGTGCATCGCCGCGCCGGCATCAGGGCCGATCGGCGCGTCAGCTTGTCCGCTCATGGCCGGCTCACATCCGGGTAGCTGCGGTCGCGCTCGTTGATCATGGTTACCGGCGCGGGCCAGACAATGCCGAAGGCCGGGTCGTCCCAGCGCACGCCGCGCCCCAGCGCGGGCGCGTAGAATTCCGACATCTGGTAAAAAACTTCGCTGTTGTCTTCCAGCGTCTGGAAGCCATGCGCGCAGCCTTCGGGGATGTAGAGCATGCGCCGCTCGCCTGCGCGCAGCGTCACACCAACGTGCTGGCCCCAGGTCGGCGAGCCGGGCCGCACAGCCAGCGCCACGTCGAAGATCGCGCCGGCGGTGCATCGCACCAGCTTGGCTTCCTGGTGCGGCGCAAGCTGGTAGTGCATGCCGCGCACCGTGCCGCGCCGGTGGTTGAACGACACATTGCACTGCGCGATCTGCGCGTTCAAGCCGTGCTCGGCAAACTCGCGCGCGCACCAGGTGCGGGCAAACATGCCGCGCTCGTCGGCAACCGGCTCGGGGTCGATGATCCACACCCCGGCCAGCGCGGTGGGCGTAAAGATCACGGCAGCACCTGCACTTCGGGGATCGGCACCACGCAGCGCCCGCCCCAGGCGCGAATGTACTGCAGCTGCGCGCTGATCTCGTCGCGCAGGTTCCACGGCAGGATTAGCACGTAGTCGGGTTTTGTGGCGATGATATGCTCGGGCGCGAAGATCGGGATCTGCGTGCCCGGCAGGAACTTGCCATGCTTGAACGGGTTGCGATCCACCGTGTAGTCGAGCATGTCGGTGCGGATGCCGCAATAGTTCAGCAGCGTGTTGCCCTTGCCCGGCGCGCCATAGCCCGCCACGGTTTTGCCGGCCCGCCGCGCCCCGATCAGGAATTCCAGCAGCTTGCGCTTGGTTTCGCGCACGCGCTCGCCAAAGCCGGCGTAGTAGCTCAGGTTTGTGACGCCCACGGCCGCTTCTTCGGCGCGCAGCGCCAGCACGCGCTCGCTGGCGGCGGGCGCATGGCCCGCGTGCCCGGCATAGATACGCAGCGAGCCGCCGTGGGTCGGCAGTTCTTCAACGTCGAAAAGGGCCAGGCCGTGCGCCGCAAACACCTGCTCGACCGCATAGAGCGACAGGTAGGAAAAATGCTCGTGGTAGATCGTGTCGAACTGGTTGCCTTCCACCAGACGCAGCAGGTGTGGGAATTCCATGGTGATCGTGCCAGCGGGCTTCAGCAGGCGGCGCATGCCTTCCACAAAGTCGTTGATGTCGGGCACGTGCGCCAGCACATTGTTGCCCACCAGCAGGTCGGCGCGCTGGCCCTCGGCGGCAAGCATGTCGGCCGTTGCTGCGCCAAAAAAGCGCACCAGTGTCGGCACGCTGCGCTCG
>LJCR01000660.1 GCA_001399705.1 Kouleothrix aurantiaca | reverse complement strand
GCGGCATCGCCGGCTGCCAGCGCCGCCAGCAGGCGTTCGGCCAGCTCGCCGTCGGCGTTGGTGAAGGCGTGCGCAAGTGCATCGACGACCTCTGGCCCGGCCAGGATGTTGCCCTGCGCCGCGAAGCCCGCGCCGACGTGGTGCCCGGCCCAGCTGAAGCATGCCGCGCCGGTGTGGGCGGCCGCGCGGCCCTGCGCATCCACCAGCCCAACCGGGCGCTGCTCGCGGTCGGGGTCGTCGGCCAGCAGCGCAGCGAGCGCGGCATCTGCCGATTGGCCAGCCGCCATCAGCGCCAGGCCGCGCGGCCCAAAGCCAATGTTCGCGAGCGCCTGCGTGGCAAGCGCGCCCGCGCCGGCCTGCGCCCACGGCACCACCGAGCCAACCGCAAGGAACTTCGAGGCCACGGCGGCGCCCAGGTCGCCATTTGCGGGGTCGCGCGCGACGATCGAGAAGGTCGCAATAATCCGGGTGCTCATGGTGCCGCTCCCTGGCTGCGTGCTTTCTGGCGGCGCATCATACCACAAGTTGTGCGGGCACTATTCGAGGGTGTGGATGGCGAGGTTATCGAAGAAGGCTTCTGAGTCGCTGTCGCGCGCCAGCACCAGCAGGCCGTAGCGATCGGTGTCGGGCGGCTCGGTTGCGGTCACGTCGGCAAGGAGCTGACCGTTCACATAGACTTGCAGGCTTGCGCCGCGCAGCCGCGTCACCAGCCGGTTGATCGCGTCGGGGCCGGCATTGATTGCGGCGCTCTGGCCGCCCGCCAGCACGCTCAGGCGCCCGCGCCGCTCTTGCTCGACGCGGTAGCTCGTCTGCGCCGGGTTGAGCACCACGCTGAGGTAGTTATTCGCGTCGAGGAAGCGCAGGATCAGGCCGCCCTCGCCACTGGTAACCTGCATATCCACGCCAATGCTGGCGTCGGGCTGCGGCGCGGCGCGGTAGCTCCAGATCGGCCCGCTGCCGGCGCTGCCCTGCACGTGGTAGCGCCCGCCCCGGTAGCCAACTTCCCACGCTGCGCCGCTCAGGGTCGCCCAGCCCGGCCCGCCAAACGAGTCGGAAACCAGCACCTGCCCGCCTTCGGCGGCAGCGGTTGGCAGGGACGTGGGCAGAGCAATGGTCGGCTCTGCGGTTGGTGGCGCGGCGGTTGGCGGCGGCTCAGTTGCGGGCGGTTCAGTTGGCAGGGCGGTAGGCTCAGGAGCGATGGTGGGTTTGGGTGCGGCGGTGGGCACAGCGACGGCAGTTGCGACAGCGGCGATCGGCGCGGCGGTACTGGTGGGCAGGCGCGTGGCGCTTGGCGCGCGCCCGACGCCGAGCACCCATCCAAGCGCAGCAACCACCACCACGCCGCCCACAAGGCTGCCGCCAATCAGCAGCGGGTTGAGCTTGCGCGACGGGCGCTCAGCGCGGCGGTTGAGCTGCTCTTCGGTTTGCGCCAGCAGCTCGGCGCTGTTGCGGTAGAAGGGATTGATCTGCTGAAGCTGCCGCAGCGCGCCAACGGCCTGCAGCAGGCGGCCGGCGCTCAGGTGCGCGAGCGCCTGGCCATACAGCTCGGCCTGGTGGTCGCGCTGCTGCGGCGGGGCAGTCGGGCGCGGCGCGCGGCTGTTGCGGCCGGGCGATTGCCCGCGGTTGTAGGCATTCCGTGCCGCGAGGTCGCTGAGAACGCTATACGCCTCGGTGAGGCGCTGGCTGCGCTCGCTGGCATAGGCTTGCTCGTCGGCTTGGGCGTTGACAAACCGATCGGGATGAAATTTCGAAATTTCTCGCCGGTAAGCGCGCTTGATCTCTTCAAAGGATGCCGTGCGCGAAACACCGAGCAATTCGTAGTAGTCGAAGTTCTCGAAATCCGACACAAAATACTCCGCCAGAATTCAGGAGACAGAAGCCAGGAGTCAGAATAGCCCATTACCATACAGTATACGTGTATTTAGGGCTATTCTGAATCCTGATTTCTCAATTCTGACTACTCAAGATAGTCGCGTAGTTTTTTGCCCAGGCGCGGGTGCCGCAGCTTGCGCAGCGCCTTGACCTCGATCTGGCGGATGCGCTCGCGCGTGACGCCAAACTCTTTGCCCACCTCTTCCAGCGTGCGGCTGTGGCCGTCTTCCAGGCCAAAGCGCAGCTGCAGCACGCGCCGCTCGCGCTCGGTGAGCTGGTTGAGCACCTGTTCGACCTGCTCGCGCAGCATCTGGTGGCTGGCCGCGTCGGACGGCGCAAGCACCTTCGAGTCTTCGATGAAATCGCCCAGCTGGCTGTCTTCTTCCTGGCCCACCGGCGTCTCAAGCGATACCGGCTCAAGCGAGGTTTTGCGGATGGAGCGCACCTTCTCGACTGGCATCCCCATCACCTTGCCCAGCTCGTCGTCGGTCGGGTCGCGGCCCAGCTCCTGCAGCATGCGCCGGCTTTCGCGCATCAGGCGGTTGATCGTCTCGACCATGTGCACCGGGATGCGGATGGTGCGCGCCTGGTCGGCAATTGCGCGGGTGATCGCCTGGCGGATCCACCAGGTGGCGTAGGTGCTGAACTTAAAGCCCTTGCGGTAGTCGAACTTTTCGACGGCGCGGATCAGGCCGACATTGCCCTCCTGAATGAGGTCGAGCAGCTGCAGGCCGCGACCGATGTACTTTTTCGCCACCGACACCACCAGGCGCAGGTTGGCTTCAGTCAGGTATTTGCGCGCCATCTCGCCCGAGTCGATTGCGGCCTGCCACTCGCGCCAGATCTGGTCGCGCTGGGCGGTGAACGAAGCCATGACTTCTTCGACCGTGGGCCACTCGCCGCCCTCAAGCAGGCGCTGCTGGATGTCTTTCGGCAGCAGGCCGTGGATGACCATGCCGTGCGCAATCGACTGATCGTACTGCTCGGCGGTGATGCCACGGCGCTTGGTGATTTCCAGGCGGCGGCGCTCGTAGTTCTGGCGCAGCTCAAAGCTCAGCTTGTCCTGCAGGCTCAGAATGTCGCGCACCATGCCATAGGTCACCGGGTCGGGCGCGGGGATTTCGGCCACCGCATACAGCAGATGAATACCTTCTTCGACCACCG
>LJCR01000066.1 GCA_001399705.1 Kouleothrix aurantiaca | reverse complement strand
CGGGGGTTGCGCGTCACCTGCGCGTCGGTAACGAGTACGTTCACGGTGATTGGGATGGCGGTGTCGCTGCCCTTGGGCGGCACATCCAGCGCGATGGGCCGCAAAGCCTGCTGCTCCTGAAAGGCATATTTGCCCCACGCGCGCCGGCCTGCATCCTTGAGATGCTCGGCAAGCTGCTGGCGAATGTCGGCAAGCGCCTCGTCGCGGGGTTCGGCGTAGCTGGAAACGGTGGGGACAGCCGGCACCAGCACCGTCCAGGCGCCGTAGCTGTGCTGCTGTACAAACAGGCGGAAACGGATCTGCATAGCGAGAGTATAGCCACAAGCGAAAGGGGCGTCAAACCAGGCGGGCTGCGCGGGGCTGAAGCCGCCGCGCTACCAAGCAACGCCCCGTGAACGGGGCTTCGCGCAGGCCCGGCGCATCAAGCCCGCTGAAGCGGGTGCTCACGGCCGCGCAGGCGGCCTTCGCTATTCGAGCCGAGGGCTTCAGCCCCACGGCAAAACAGGCGCGCCCGCGTGCCTACTAATACAAACGCAGCACAGCGCCCGATTCGTTGCTGCGCCGCGCGCGAATCACGCTATAATGGCAGCCCAGAAGCATACTCATAGGGGAGGTTGCCGGATGCCTGACGCAAACTGGCTGCGCCAGCAGGCCACACTGTCGCTCGACCGGCTGTGGCCGCGCATCGAGATGCATTTCGCCGAGCAGCGTGCCGCCCTGCCAGCCGAATGGGACGCCTTCGAGGTGCGCGTGCGCCGCGAGTGGCCGCGCCTGTTTGGGCTGCTGTACGAGCTCTACGCCGGAAACTACGATTTTTTCTACCAGATCGAGCAGCTCCTGATCGACACCGCGCAAAGCTGGTTCGACCGGCCAGCCTGGCTCAAAACGCTCGACGACCGCCGCGAAGCCGACCCTGAGTGGTTCCAGTCGCAGCAAATGGTCGGCGGTGTGTGTTATGTCGACCTCTTTGCCGGCAAGCTGAGCGGCGTGCGCGAGCGCCTGCCCTACTTCAAGGAATTGGGGCTGACCTACCTGCACCTGATGCCGCTGTTCGCCGCGCCCGAAAATGAGAGCGATGGCGGCTACGCGGTGAGCAGCTACCGCGACATCAACCCCGCGCTTGGCACCTTTGCCGAACTGCGCGAACTGGCCGAAGAATTTCAGACCCACGGCATCAGCCTGGTGGTCGATTTTGTGTTTAACCACACCTCCGACGAGCACGGCTGGGCGCGCAAAGCGCAGGCCGGCGACCCCGAGTTCGAAAACTACTACTTCATGTTTCCCGACCGCACCATGCCCAACGCCTACGAACGCACGCTGCGCGAAATCTTCCCAACCGTGCGGCGCGGCAGTTTCACCTGGCGCGAGGATATGCAGCGCTGGGTGTGGACGACGTTCAACAACTTTCAGTGGGATTTGAACTACGCCAACCCGGCCGTGTTCCGCGCCATGGCCGGCGAGATGCTGTTTATCGCCAACGCCGGCGTGGAAATTCTACGCCTCGACGCGGTGGCGTTTATCTGGAAGCGCATAGGCACGAGCTGCGAAAACCAGCCCGAGGCGCATACCGTCATCCAGGCTTACAACGCCCTGGCACGCATCGCCGCGCCGGCCATGCTGTTCAAGTCCGAGGCGATTGTCCACCCCGACGACGTGATGCGCTACATCAGCCCGCAGGAATGCCAGATCTCGTACAACCCGCTGCTGATGGCGCTGATCTGGGAAGCACTGGCGACCCGCGAGGTCAAGCTGCTGGCGCACTCAATGATCACGCGCTTCAAGCTGCCGCCCGGCTGCGCGTGGGTCAACTATCTGCGTTCGCACGACGACATTGGCTGGACGTTTGACGACGCCGACGCGCATCATGTGGGCATCGATGCATTCGGCCACCGTCGCTTCCTGAATAACTTCTACATCGGGCGCTTTGAAGGCTCGTTTGCGCGTGGCGTGCCCTTCCAGGAAAACCCCGACACCGGCGACGCGCGCGTGTCGGGCACGCTGGCTTCGCTGGCTGGGCTGGAACAAGCCCTGCAGCGCGGCGACGAGCGCCTGATCGATCTGGCGGTGCGCCGCATTCTGATGGTCCACAGCCTGATCCTGAGCATTGGCGGCATCCCGCTGCTCTACCTGGGCGATGAAGTGGCGACGCTGAACGATTACTCCTTCGCCAACGACCCGGCCAAGGCCAGCGACAGCCGCTGGGTGCACCGCCCAGCCGCCTCGGCCGAGCGCTACGCGCACCGCACCGACCTGAGCACCCGCGAAGGATGGGTGTTTGCCGAGCTGTCGCGCCTGATCCAGCTGCGCAAGCAGCAGCCCGCAATCTGGGATGGCGCGATGGAAGTGATCGACAGCGGCAACCCGCATGTGTTCAGCTTTGTGCGCAACCACGGCGGCCAGCGCCTGCTGCTTGTCGCGAATTTCTCCGAACACCCGCAGCAGATGGACGCCAACCAGCTGCGCGTGTACGGGCCGGGCTACCGCTTCACCGACCTTGTCTCGGAGCAGGAATTCAACGCCGACGAGCCATTGCCGCTCGCGCCCTACCAGTTCGTCTGGCTCACCGCAAACGGCTAATCCGCGCAGAAGGACACGCCCATGCCCGTCTCGATGACCAACTCGCGCCTGATCTACGACGCGCTGCGCGCCTGCGACGTGCGGATCATGTCGGCGCTGCCCGAAACCTGGCTGGTGCATCTCATTCGCATGGCCGAAGACGACCCGGCGGTGCGGCTGGTGCGGCTGGCGAAGGAAGAAGAAGGCATCGGCATCTCGGCCGGCGCGCACCTGGCCGGTGTGAAATCGGCGCTGCTGATGCAGAACCACGGCTTTCTGCAAAGCGTGAACGGCATTGTGTCACTGGCGCAGCTCTACCGCATCCCACTGCTGATGCTGATCAGCTATCGCGGCGAGTTCGGCGAGCGCGACCCCTGGCAGACCGAGGGCGGCGGCGCGACCGAGTCGGTTTTGCAGGCGCTGCGCATTCCTTACCAGCGGCTCGACGACCCGTCGCACGTGGCGCGGCGCATCCAGAAGGCGCAAACCCTGGCCGAGGCCGCGCTGCGCCCGGTGGCGCTGCTGCTCTGCCGCGACCTGATGTGGGAAGAAGCGAGCTAGCGGGTTTGTACGTTGGAATGTTTGCATGTTGCAGGTTGCAGGTTTGAATGTTGGGACGTTCAACCTGATACCCTGCAACCTGTAAACATGCAACTCATCCTAAAGCCTTCGCGTTCTTTGCGACCTTTGCGGTGAATATCTCACGGAGATAGTTGCATGCCAACACTCACAGTTCGCCAGGCGACGCCTGCTGACGCGGCCGATCTGGCGCAGATGCTGAATCTCTTCGACGAGGCCGGGGCCACGCGCGAAGAGGTTGCCAGGCGCATGCAGGCCAGCCAGAACGCGCTGACAACCTTTTTTGGCGAATTCGACGGGATGCCGGTGGGCTTTGCCTGCCTGCGGCTGGTTCCGCACCTGCAGGGCGACGAGCCGCATGCCGAGCTTACCGACATCTATGTCGACCCGGCCTTTCGCCGCCACGGCGTGGCCCGCGCGCTTCTTGCGGAAGTTGAGGCTGCAGCACGGGCTGCCGGCGCGGGCGGGATGATCATTCTCACTGGCTTCGACAACGAGGTCGCGCAGGCAGTGTATCACGCGAGCGGCTATGTCGATTGGGCGCTGGCGCTGGAAAAGCGCTTCCGATAGCTGTGTACACGAGAATTGAGCCCCAGCGGGCACGGAGATCACGGAAAAGAAACAGATACTCGGTGGCCTCTGAGCGCTCTGTGGCCCTGTCAATCGGCTTTGTCATGGCGCAAGCCAGCTCGCGCTGGCGAAATAGCAAGACGGAAGGAATGCCCTATGCTCCGAATCGACGCAATGCAGGCGATCTACGACCGGCTGGAGCGCTGCGTGGTGGTGACGATCATGGGCGCGGTGTCGGCCGAGCTGCAATCGCTGGGGCACCGCCCGAACTTCTTTTACCTGCAGCACGCTATGGGCCTGGCCTCCTCAATGGGGCTGGGAATCGCGCTCAGCCGCCCCGAGCTGCAAGTCGTTGTGCTCGACGGCGACGGCTCGGTGCTGATGAACCTGGGCGGCCTGACGACCCTGGCGCGCTACCGCCCGCCAAACCTGCTGCATATTGTGTTCGACAACGAAAGCCTCCTGTCGGTCGGCGGCTTCCCAACCGCCACATCCACCGGCAGCGACCTGGCGGGCATTGCGCAGGCGGCCGGCGTGCCGCGCACCGCCACCGTGCGCGAGCTGGATACATTCACCGCCGCCGTGGATGCCGCGCTGGACGCCGACGAGCTGACCACGCTGGTCGCCAAGGTCGAGGCGAAAGGCCCGCCCGTCTTCCTGACCGACCTGCCCATGCTGGAGAATCGCTTCCAGTTTGCGCGGTATTTGAAGAAGAAATAAGTATTTTTATGATCTTTAAAATGGAAACAATTACATTATGCATGATAGAATATTCAAATCCAAGTATCATAACAATAAGGAATTTTCAGCGATGAAGTCAATAGAGCTTTTTGCAGGAGCGGGAGGCTTGGGAATAGGCCTTCATCGCGCAGGATTTCATCCAGTCAAGGTAATTGAGTGGAACCGCAATTGTTGCATGAGTCTACGTGCTAATCGCGAGCGATCTATTCCTGATGTTGCTGATTGGGATATTCTTGAAGGAGATGTTCGCCGTTTTGACTTCAAGATCTATGAAAATCAAATTGATCTCATTTCAGGTGGCCCTCCGTGCCAGCCCTTTTCTATGGGTGGTAAACATCGCGCTCAAGCTGACAGCCGTGATATGTTTCCAGAAGCGATTCGTACTGTACGGGAAGTCCGGCCCAAAGCATTTATTTTCGAAAATGTAAAAGGCCTGACGCGCGCTGCTTTCCGCAATTATTTTGAATATATTCGCTTACAGCTTGAACATCCCGATGTCGTAGGATTTGAGAGTGAAGATTGGTCTGATCACTTAGCACGGTTGGAGCGCCACCATACAAGCGCAGTGCGAGCCGATTTGCACTACCGGGTAGTAGCCCGTGTTCTTAATGCTGCGAATTTCGGAGTTCCTCAACGACGCGAGCGTGTAGTGTTTGTCGGTTTTCGTGACGACTTTTCTGCTGACTGGACTTTTCCAGAGGAAACTCACTCTTTAGATAGTTTGCTATGGGAGCAAACAAAAGGCAATTATTGGGACAAGCATCGTATACCACAAAAAAAACGGGTCATGAGTAGGCAAGCAAAAGAGCGGGCTGAGAACCTTAGAGAGCAACCTAAAGCTTTGCCTTGGCAAACTGTTCGCGATGCTATTCATAATCTCCCCGACCCAGAAAAGCATCCAGAGCAGACAAATTTTTACCTAAACCATCGTTACCAACCTGGTGCACGTTCATATCCAGGTCATACTGGTAGTCCGCTTGATGAGCCTGCTAAAACGCTCAAAGCGGGGGTTCATGGCGTTCCTGGTGGAGAAAACATGCTTGCGCGACCAGATGGAACAGTGCGATATTTTACTGTACGTGAGAGTGCACGCCTCCAAACTTTTCCCGACGAATTCCACTTTTATGGAGCTTGGACAGAAGCGATGCGCCAGCTTGGTAACGCAGTACCTGTAGAAATGGCTCGCATTATTGGTGAACACGTGGCTTACCAATTGCAGGTCACACAAAATGCGGACGTATTACAATGATTATTGGGTATCGCGATTTTGAATTTGATTTACCAAATGCGCTGCTTGTGCGCTTAGTTGAAGTTCTCGACGGCATGATTGCAGCACCGCTTAATCTTATATCCCTTGCAGATATACCCGACCAAGCACAGGGCGTGTACCAGCTCTTCTTCAATGGCGATTTGGTATATATTGGTAAGACAGATGCTGAAGCTGGCTTAGGGAGTCGCTTACGTCGTCACTACCAGAAAATACAGCATCGCGGCAATCTAGACCCCTCGAATGTTTCATTTAAAGCAGTGCGGATTTATGTTTTTACTGCTGTTGACCTTGAAACGCAACTTATCAACTACTACGGTGGCAATAGCAAAGTCCAATGGAATGGTAGCGGTTTTGGTTCTAATGATCCAGGCCGCGAGCGAGATACAACGAAATTTAAGGAAGAGCACTTTGACGCTAAATATCCAATAGATGTTAATCGGCCTCTTACTTTTTCTATTCCCGCATCTGGTACCGCTGCATCTATTCTTGCAGTATTAAAAAATTCACTACCATATACTTTGCGATACGAAAATGCGGGCGGTCGCTCTCGTCAACCTCATTCTGACCTCACTACTACTACAATAACTCTACCACAAGACAAAATCGTAACTGCGCACGACGTGATTTCTGCAATTGTGTCTCAGTTGCCATCAGGCTGGCAGGCCGTGCGCTTCCCAAGCCATATTATTTTGTACAAAGATAATAAAAATTATATTTATGGCTCTTTGATCTCCCGTTCTTGATACATAATCATGACGATTTCATAGACTATTTCCGCATAAGAAGCAAAAAAACAACGAATCAAGGAGCTTAATGATGTCGAACATCCTCACGCAGCTCGTCGAAGAGCTGAACGCCGGCACGCTCAAAGTCGTCGACCTGACGCAGCCGCTCGGCCCGAACACGCCGGTGATCGGCCTGCCGCCGATCTTCGCCTCGTCGCCGGGCGTGACGATCGAGCAGATTTCGCGCTACGATGAGCCGGGGCCGGGCTGGTACTGGAACACGCTCCATCTGGGCGAGCACACCGGCACGCACTTCGACGCGCCCGTGCACTGGATCACCGGCAAGGAGCTGGCCGACAACCGCTGCGACACCATCCCGGCGCGGCGCTTTGTTGGCCCGGCCTGCGTGATCGACGTAAGCGCCGACGTAGCCGCCGACCCCGATTTCCTGCTGACGCCCGAGCGTATCGAAGCCTGGGAAGCCGAGCACGGCCGCATCCCGGCGGGCGCGTGGGTGCTGCTGCGCACCGACTGGAGCCAGCGCAGCGACCCGGCCGATTTCCTGAACGTCGGCGCGGATGGCCCGCACAGCCCGGGCTTCCACAAGAGCGCGTCGGAGTTTCTGGCCCACCAGCGCGACGTGCTGGGCGTTGGCGTCGAGACGGTTGGCACCGACGCCGGGCAGGCCGGCACCTTCGACCCGCCCTTCCCGAACCACGCCACCATGCACGGCGCGGGCAAGTTCGGGCTCGCCAGCCTGTGCAACCTCGACCAACTGCCGGCCACGGGCGCAGTCGTCATCGCCGCGCCGCTCAAGATCGTCGATGGCAGCGGCAGCCCGCTGCGCGTGCTGGCAATCGCGCCTGCGTAGAGAATAGAAATCCACAGATTTCGCAGATTACGCAGATTAGGTTTATGACTTTACTTAATTCTGCGTAATCTGTGTAATCTGTGGATACAATTGGTTCTTGTTCATTGGAGTTCAGTCATGTCCCACCCTTCTGCGGAAAAAACACTGCTCGACCTGCTCGCTGGCGCGGATGACCATAGTGCCCTGCGCGCGCCCGGCCACCCCGACATCAGCTACGCCCAACTGCGCGCGAACGTTGTCGCGCTGGCCGCACAGCTCAACGGCTTCGGGCTGGGGCGCGGCGACCGGATCGCACTGGCGATGGGCAACGGCCCCGAGGTCATTCTGGCCTTTCTGGCTGCCGCAACCTGCGGCACGGCCGCGCCGCTCAACCCCAAGTACAAGCAGGACGAGTTCGCCTTCTACTACGACGACATTCACGCCCGGGCGCTGATCACCCTGCCCGGCAGCATGCCGCTGGCGCACGCCGCCGCCACCCCCGCCATGCAGATCATCAGCGCGGTGCCGCAGGACGATGGCACGCTGGCATTTGTGTGCGAGCGCGGCGCTGGCACGGCCCGCCCAATCGAGCGCGCCCAGCCCGACGACGTCGCGATGATTCTGCACACCAGCGGCACCACCAGCCGGCCCAAGCGTGTGCCGCTGCGCCACCGCAACCTGGCCGCCTCGGCCGCCAATATCATCGCCACCTACCAGCTCAACCCGGCCGACACGGCCCGGTGCGTGATGCCGCCGTTTCACATCCACGGCATCGTCGCCTCGATGCTCAGCACGCTCGCCTCGGGCGGCACAGTCGTCTGCCCCGAGGGCTTTAGCGCGCTGGAGTTCTGGCGCTGGGTCGAAAGCTACCGCCCGACCTGGTACTCGGCCGTGCCAACCATGCACCAGATGCTGCTGGCCCGCGCCGAGCGCAACCAGGAGATCATTCGCGCGCATCCATTCCGCTTCATCCGCTCCAGCAGCGCGCCCCTGCCGCCAGTGGTGCTGGAACGGCTGGAGTCGGTGTTTGGCGCGCCCGTGCTCGAAGCCTACGGCATGACCGAAGCCGCGCACCAGATGGCCTCGAACCCGTTGCCGCCGCGCGCGCACAAGGCAGGCACGGTGGGCTATGGCGTGGGCGTGGATGTGGCGGTTATGGACGAAAGCGGTGCGC
>LJCR01000659.1 GCA_001399705.1 Kouleothrix aurantiaca | reverse complement strand
CTTGTGTTTCTGGTGCTGCGGCCAGGCATTGCCGGGGCGCAGCACCAGAAAAAGAAAATTCGGGGCGGCTTCGCCGCCCCGAACCCCACATTGTGCCAATATTCTTGCGGATTGATAGCGGTTTGCAGAGCAATCGACCACTCATGCGCGGCAAGAAGCGCGTTGGAGCTCGGAAATTGCAACTGCCTTCTGCATCCTGCCGACTGCAACCTGCTATAGGATGAGCGCCGCAGTTCGCGAGCTCAAGCAGGATTTGCCACGCGCTCTGCGCCTGTGACGGGAAAGCGTGGTGCGTCAACTGCGAATCTTATACCCCTCGTCCTTTGGGCAGGGCCTCCGGCCGCAAATCCCTGTGCTGTGCGCTACCCTGCAGCTTGCCCACGCTGCTTGCGCCGATACCCATAGAGCCCCAACAAAATAAGGCCGATGGCAAAACATCCCCCGGCAAGCACGCTCGGGAGCAGCCGTAGAAGGTTCGTGGGCTGGCTAGCCGCGTGATTGATTTGCGCGGGCTGCGGCGCCGTTCCAATCGCCGGGGCTGGCCCATCTTCCTCGGGGCGGGGCACGCTCAACGGCGCGGACGGAGCGTCTGCTTTGATCTTCCACCTGTCGTCGGCAAGCTCAAGCGCGACAGCGTACGCGCCTGGGTCAAGCCGCCCGGCGAACGGCACTTCAATAAATGTCGAGGTGCCGGCGTACAGCATATCTATGGCAAGCGGATAGCGGCTGACTTCAGTGCCGTCTTGGGCGCGCAGCACAAATGCGCCTTTTGGCTTGAGATTGACATTTCCACTATTTGTTACGGCCACCGCAACAAGCGATGTTCCGGCAACTGTGCGATAGGTTGCAGCGCCGATTGTAATGCGCGGCGTTTGCGGCCCGGGAAGGGTGATCGCGATTGCGATAGCCTGGCGCACAACCTGACGAATGGCGATGCCTGTACTGTTGGTCGGCTGAGCGTCGGCGCTCTGAATCGCCAGGCCAGTAATATAATCGCCGGGCTTTGCGTCGGAAGGCACGTGAATCGTGAACGTGCGGTTCACTCCGGCGCGCGGCGCCAGCTCGAGTGTGTCCGCAGAATAGTCGAGCCAGCGCGTCGCTCCACTGGATGGCTCGCCGTCGAGCTTTATGCCGAACCCGCCATTGACGATTGTGTAGGCGTCGGCAGCATATGTGCGGGCGCGGACCGGAACGGTGCTAAAGTTCGCCAGCTCAACCGTCAGCTCGCGGGTTTCGCCCGGCGCCATGGTGAGCGTAAAGTAGCTCGCTGCGATCCCGACAGGCTTGATGCCAAGCATAGCCGGCTGCGTCTGAGCATTCGCCGCCCCAACGGATCCAAGAAAAAAGAGCAGGCTGCTTAGTATAGCGAGCGATTTCAAAAGCAAGCCACTGATACACCGATACATCACAAGATCCTCGTATTGCTATGCTGTCTGCAGTCGGCTTTTGGCGTTCGGCAGAGCCGTGTACTGTACGTCAGGTACTCAGTTTTCACGATACACGTAAACTGAGAAGGAAGTGCTGGCGGGAAGAATTGTGTATGGCGTGGGATGCCGGTAACTTTTCTGCCTGTGACGTGCAAAACCGCAGGACCTGGTGCTGCCCAGGCCCTGCAGCGATATCTGTGGCGATTACGGAGCGGCGCTGATAGTTACCGTCAGCGTGGCGCTGTAGTCGCCTGCGCGGCTCTGTGCCGGCACGTCGAGGCTAACATCGAGGGCCTGCGTGTAGGTGCCGAGGCCGTAGCTCGCATTGGCCATAATGACCTTATGCGCGCTGTCCAGCGTGCCGGTTGCGCCAGCGCCTGGCACTTTAGGCCCGTTGGTCGCGTCGATCGTCTGGCCAGCGGTCTTCGCCGGCGCGTTGGCGGTGGTGATCGCGAAGTTCGAGGCCGGGATGCTGGAGCCGTTGGCCGATGATCCGGTATAGCTGAAGTCCGAGGACTGGACCGTGACATTCCAGCCTGCGCCGCTGCCGGTGCTGTCGTCGGCCGTCAGCGTCAGGGTGCCGGTTTGCGACTGGCCACTGTGCGAGTAGTTGAGGGCTGTCAACGTCAGGTTGCCGATCGAGGCGGTGCGGGTGCCAGCGTTCAGGGTAAGCGATACCCCGTTGTCGGCAAAGGCGGGCAGGGCCGCGCCAAGGGCGGCCACGGCGGCGAGGATCAGGCTAAGCGACAGGCGTGTGAAACGACGATTGAGGGATGACATGGTGTACTCCTTATATGCGCTAGTAAAACGTTCCCAAGAAATAGAGACGCTGGTATCGCAGGGGCCGCAAGCGGCCCGGGGATATGAATCGGCCTCCTTTCGCTGAGGGTGAGCCGACCAGCGCTTGGGGAACAGCGCGGAGTACGCGAATATCGCGTACCTGCCAGGGTCGGTTACGCCACTTGCTCCCTTGGTGACATGGGCGTCCAAACTCATCACCAAGATCAACGCACCCGCTGGTCAGGCATCCTGTCATCGATTGTCAAAGAATGGAATGCACCCGCCTTGGTTGCGGCGCGCAGGCTGAATGCGTTCCATCACAGTGACTATAACATTTGAGCGCAGAGGTTGCGGTAATGGGGTCGCAACACACAATTGTGATCTCACAATTTGCCCCGCCGATACTCCATCCGTTCATTGCTGTATTTTTCCGGCACCGCGGCCGGTTGTGCCGGGTGTGGCGCCAGAAAATACCATGAGAACCCAGAAGCATCTCATCCTGATCTGAAGGCATGTCAGATCCGCTTATGCGCTTTCTGGGCTGGCTGGCGCAACACCGTGCGCAGGCGCGTCAGCAAGCGGCGTCATCATGATCGGCTGGCCGTTCAGCACCGCGTTGCCAGAAACCGGGTCGCGCATCTGCTGGCCGAGCAGCACGTTGAGGTTTGCGCCCGGCCGCTCGGCCGACACCGCCTGCCGCGTGCCGGGCAAATCGTGGCCCCAGCCGTGCGGCAAACTTACCACGCCGGGCATCATCTCGTCGCTGATTTCGACCACAGCCTCGACGGCGCGGTCGGCGCTGGTAATACGGGCCAGCGCGCCGTTGTGC
>LJCR01000658.1 GCA_001399705.1 Kouleothrix aurantiaca | reverse complement strand
CATCAGTGGCGCGGCCACCACCTGATCGACCTGGGCGGGCTGGCCGGATTTGTCGCGCACTTCGATGGTGGCGGTGTGCTCGGCGAAGCTCGCGCCGTCGAGGGTGAGCTGCACCTTGTACGAAGCGGTTTCGGCCGTCTGGGTGATGCTGCTGCCCCCGCAGCCGGCCAGCAATGTGCCGATCAGCGTGAGCATAAGCGCAAAAGCTATCAAGCGAGGCATGGCGTTCCTTTATCTATTGCACATCAATGGCGAATGGCACGGTTATGATTGCATCGGCGCGACGGAATTGCCCCCAGAGCTGGTAGCGACCGGGCTGCGGGAAGGTGTAGACGAACTGGAGATCGGGGCCGTAGTTGTAGCCGGTGGCGAGCAGGCCGGCGGGCGCCATTGGCCCCTGCGCGTGGATGTGGCCGAAAATCGCGCCGTCGTCGCTGCGGGCGATCAGGTGGCCGCCCATGCCAAGCCAGGGCTGCAAATCGTCGAGCGTCTTGCCGCCTTTGCTGAAGCTAAAGGTGAAGATCGCCTGCTTGCCAGCCTTGATTGGTTCGGCAGAAGCTTTCAGCGCCACCTGCATGCCGTCGACTGTGCGCGTACCCAGGCCCTGGAATTGCGGCGCAGCGACATTGCCACTTCCCTCAACCGTGAAGTCGCGCGCGATCACCTGCGTGCCGCTGTCCTGGCGCTCGATCTCGGCGTAGGCGGTGTAGCGCCCCGGCCGGTCGGGCGTGAGCGCAATGGCGTATTCGCCGGGGGCGCTGCGCGCCGGGTGAATATGCTGATAGAAGCCACCATCCGCGCTGATGACGACAAGGTGGATGAGCGCGTCGTGGTGCGTAATCAGGTCGTCAATCGGCAGGCCGGTCGAGCCGTCGCTAAGATCGAGGGTGAGGGTCATGGGCTGGCCGGCCTGCACGGTGGCCGGCGTGGTGCGCACGGCGAGGTTGGCGTGCGGCCGTCCGACGCCGGCAGTTGCGGCGGCGCTGGCGGCCTGCGCGCCCTGGATCATGCTGCTGAACTGCTGCGCGCCAAAGATCGCCGCCGCAATCAGGCAGGCAAACATCGCCTGACCGACCGTCCAGCCAACCCAGCGCGGCAAGGGTGTGGCGCGGCGCTGGCTGATCAGCGACATGATGATGCTGGCGATCATGGCAACCACCAGCCCGCCCAGTGCGGCGAACAGGCCGATCGAGCCGGCGGCCAGCGGCGCAGCGGTGATTGTGAAAGGAATCTTCGCAACGCCGCCGCCGCGCGGCCCGCTGATGTTCGCTTCCAGCTCCCAGTCGCCCATGCGGTCGACGGCCAGCTCGGTGTAGTAGACGCCCTGCATGCCTGCCATGCCCTGCACCTCGGCCACCGGCGCGCGATCGAAGGATTGGCCGCGCGGCACTGCCCGAAAGCGCATGGTCACGCCTTCAGCATCGTTCTGCGGGGCGATGTTGAGGTAGAGCGGGGCGGGCGCGCCGGAGGGAATTTCGACAGTGATGGCGACTTCGTAGGGGCCAAAATTCTGGGTAAAGGTTTGCGATGGGCCGGTGTGGCCGCCGTGGGCCAGCGCCAGGCCGGGTATAGCAACTGCCAGACAGATTATCAATGCGGTGAGGGCGATGCGCCCGGCACGATATGCCATTGCGGGCCTCCAGTGTGAATTCTCTCGCTCCGTATCATAGCATATGCGGCCGCCGCGAAACGCTTGTGTGCAGCTAAGCGCTTGATGAGCATTTGTGAGCAGCTTGTTGCCGTATTGCTCGGCTTGAAGCCTTGACATGGGCGCTGGCGCGATCTATGCTGCCCTCACCCGCACAACATTGCATTGTTCCGCTCGGAGAATCTGCCATTATGCCCCGCTATGTTCCACTTGTGCTTGCTCGGATTCTGGTGCTTGCAGCGGTGCTGGCCGCCGTGCCTGCGCACGCGCCGCGCACCGCCGCCGCCGCCGGCCTGAGCGCTTCGCCCAGCTCGCTGTCGGTTATCCTGCCGCTCGGTGCTGCCGACACGCGCACGATAGCGATTACCAACAGCACGAATGCGCCAGTGACACCCAGCGTGCTGGAAGCCGAACCGGCCTATAAACCCGCGCAGTCGGTGCCGGTGGCCGGCCCACGCCATGTGACGCTGCCCGCGCAGGCTGGCCGGCTCGATCCTGAGCTAACGCGGGCGCTCCAGTCGCCCGGCCAGCGCGCCGATTTTATCGTATACCTGCACGATCAGGCCGACCTCAGCGCGGCCTATGCGGTGCGCGATTGGGATGCGCGTGGGCGCTATGTCTACGACACACTGCGCGCCCAGGCCAAACAAACGCAGGCAAATGTGCTGGCCGAGCTGGAAGCGCGCGGCATGGTGGCGCGGCCATTGTGGATCGTGAATGCGCTGGCGGTGCGTGGCACGCTGGCCGATGCGCAGGCGCTGGCCGGGCGCGGCGACGTGGCGCTGGTGCGCGCAAACCACATTCACGCGCTACCGACTGTGGAACCCGCCGCTGCGGCAACCGGCGACCTGTGCTCGCCCGATGCGCCAAGCAACACAGTGTGCTGGAACGTGCGGCAGATCGGTGCCGACCGGGTGTGGCGCGATTTTGGCGTGGCCGGGCGCGGCATTGTGGTGGCGAATATCGACACTGGCGTGCGTTTCGATCACCCGGCGCTGCTGGCGCAGTATCGTGGCTACCGTGCCGGCCAGGCACCCGACCATAACTACAACTGGTTCGATCCCAAGTTGCTGGTGTTCGCGCCAAACGACCAGAACGGCCACGGCACGCATACCATGGGGACGATGGTAGCCGCTGGCAAGGGGAGCGCGACGCAGCCGGCAGTGGGTGTGGCGCCCGGGGCGCGCTGGATTGCCGCGCAGGGATGTGCTTCGGTGGCGTGCAGCGATCTCGACCTGATCGACTCGGCGCAGTGGATGCTCGCCCCAACCGCGCTCAACGGCACAAATCCCCGCCCCGACCTGCCCCCAATGATTATCCATAATTCCTGGGCCGATACAGGTGGCAATGATTGGTATGCCGGTTATGTTGCCGCCTGGCGCGCCGCCG
>LJCR01000657.1 GCA_001399705.1 Kouleothrix aurantiaca | reverse complement strand
GGTCGGAGCTGCCCGAGATCGCGGGCGTGTCGGAGCTGTACGCGGCGGCGTTTGAGCCAAGCGGCCGGCTGGTGGTGGGCGGATCGGTGCCTGGTGGCGCGCAGAGCTGGAACGGCGCGGGCTGGACGAACCTGAACCTGAACGGCGAAGTTGGGACGATCATCTCGACGGCGCGCGGCCTGCACCTGTTTGGAGCGTTCGATACTGCGGGCGGGGTTGATCTGTGGTCGAGCTGCGCGATTCGTCGGGGTGGAACCTACTACTCGTTTGAGCTGCAACCTGACGGTGGGCACGGCTTAGGAGCTGCGGCGGCGCTGCCTGACGGTGGCCTGGCGGTGGCGATCTCGGGCGGGGTGTCGGGCGTGATCTACTGCGCGGCGCACACGGCAATTGTGCCCGAGGGAAGCGCGACGAGCTGGCCAGCGATTACCTGCACCTATAGCGGTGCCTCGTCGGGCGCGCCGCTGTACTCGATCGTCAACCTCACCAGCGGCGCTGAGCTGCATTTTGATGGGCTGCGGGTGCTGCCGGGCGAAACAGTCACGATTGACTGCGAGCTCGCCACCGCGACAAGTTCGTATCGTGGCGACCTGTCGGCCACGGTGCGGGCGGGATCTCGGACGCTGCGGCTGCTGCCTGGCCGCACCAACCATCTGCTGTGCAATGGCGACGTGGTGATCTCGGCGACACTGAGCTATGTACCGCGCTATGCGATGGTGGGCGGCTGATGGCAGCAGAGTACAGCATCTGGTACTCGGATGCCTTCGGGCGCGGGCGCAAGCGGCTGGCTCTGTGGACGCGCTTGGATGTCGAGCGCCGCTTAAACCAGATCGGCATCCTGCATGAGCTGCTTGTTCCCCTGGACACGGCGCCAGCCGTGCTCCTTCAGCGCGATGCGCGCCTGGATATCTGGCGCAATGATGCTCCACTGATGGAAACGGCGTGGTATGTGCGGCGCTTCGGCTTTGCGGAGCGCGGCGGGCAGCGCTATGTGAGCCTGGGCGGGTACGATGCGCTGTATCACCTGGCCGCGCGGATCGTGGTGGGTGCGGCAAGCAGCGCGCGAGCGGTGAAAGAGGGGCCGGCTGACGATCTGATCAAAGCCTACGCGCGCGAAAACCTTGGAAGCCTGGCCGACGCTGCCGAGCGCGATTTGTCGGCGTATCTGACGGTGGCCGACGACGAAAGCGCCGGGCCGACTGTGGCGCGAAGTGTGGCGCGGCAAAACCTCTGGCGCGTGATGCAAGGCATCTGCTTTGAAAGTGCCCAGCGCGGAACGAGATTGTACGTTGATCTGGTGCCGCTGCCCGATGGCCGGCTGGAGCTGCGCACGTTCGTGGATGTGCGCGGCGTGGATCATCGGCGGGCGGGGCTCGGGCCGGTGGCGCTGTCGGTGGACGTGGGCACGCTGCAAGAAAGCGAGCGCTCGCGCGATTACACCGATGAGCATAGCTATGTGTATGTGGGCGGGCGTGGGATTGATGCGGAGCGCTTGGTTGTCGAGGTCGGCGACGACACGCGGGCAGCAAGCTCGCCATGGGGCCGGCGTGAAGTGTGGGTAGATGGGCGGTATTTGTCAACGGCTGACTCGCTCACCGCACTTGGGAACGCAACACTGTGGCAAGGGCTGCCAGATGAGCAGATCAGCGGATTGGCCGGCGAAGGGTTCGGGGAACGGTGGGGCTTCGGCGACCTAGTCGAGGCGGCGCTCGGCGAAGAAGTCGCGGATTGCCGGGTCGACCAGTGCCGCGTGCTTGTGGACGAAGATCGAACGGAGCGCGCCCGGGTGGGGCTGTACGAGCTGGCGGCGGAAAATGCCTTGCTCTCGGTGCTGGAGCAGGTCGAGCACCTGGGTGTGCAAGAATCGCCGGAGTTTACGACGGTGCCGACGCCGAACGCTGGACCGCTGGCGCTGCCAAGTGGCTTTCTTGATGATGGGTGGTTGTCGGCCAGTATTGCGCGGACGCTTGATCTGGCGGCGGAAGCGGCGGCGCGTGCCTCGGCAGATTTGGGCTTTGCTGCCGATATTGCGACGGAAGCCGCCGCGCGATCGGGCGGGGATAGTGCGGAAGCGACGGCGCGGGCCGCTGCGGATGCCTCGGAAGCGAGCACCAGGACGGCGGCTGATACAAGTCTTTCGGCGGCGATCTCGGCTGAGGCGTCGGCGCGGGCCTCGGCTGATAGCTCGGAAGCCAGCACCAGGGCTGCGGCTGACACGGCGCTCGCTGCTGATATCGTGGCGGAAGCTGCGGCGCGAACCTCTGCGGATAGTGCGCACGAAGCGCTCACCACTGGCGCGCACGGCGGGATCGTGTCGTCGGCTGATGCGCGGCTGAGCGACGCCAGGACGCCAACCGTGCACGCGGCCACGCACAAACACGGCGGCTCGGATGAGATCGCCACAGCGACGCCGGCGGCGAACGCGATACCGAAAACCGGCGCGGCGGCGAACCTCGACTCTTGGATTTCGACGGCGCTGGCGCGGATCGGAACTGCAAACAACTGGACTTCGGCGCAGGCTTTTTTGCCAACGCACAGCACGGCCACCACGCCGCTGACCGTGATGTCCTACAACGTGATCGCCTCGGGCGTGACGGCGGGGGTTGGCTTCGGGCAGGATCATGTATTCAACGCATCGAGCGACACGCAAAACCGCAACCAGCATCTGCAACGAACGAGCTGGGTTTCGGCGGTGGATGCCAGCCGCAAGGCGCGCACGATCTTCTATATTTTTGACACAGGCGCACGCGAGGGTTTCAGGATCGAGGCGAGCGGAACCGCGCCGATGATTGGATTCCTCGGCGCGGCGGCGGTGATTCGCCAGGCGGTTGCGGCGCTCACTGTGAGTGTCGGGACCTCGGATGGCACGGTGGCCGACGTGGGCGCGGCGTTCAATCAGACGACCTTGAACAACAACTTCCGCGACCTGGCGGACAAGATCAACCAGCTGCGCACGGCGCTGGTGAACCTGGGGTTGGTGGGGTAGGCGTATGATTCTTTGCCGTATCGTCGTGGCCATTCCCGGCCGCCGCATAGCGCCACAGCC
>LJCR01000656.1 GCA_001399705.1 Kouleothrix aurantiaca | reverse complement strand
GATAATGTGGATGGAGTTCACGGTTGAACCTCGTTCGGATGAAAACTTGCGCAATGATAGCCCGACGATGAACGAAAAACGCGTGCAGTTGCGTTTCAGTATCAGAACAATTTTTGTTGTTTCGGGTCGCCAGGCTTTTTCTTCTTCGGCGGCTCGTCGTCGATCGGCTCCCCCCACTGTGTGCGCGGCCCGCCGGCCGCCTGGGGCTGCTGCGGCCTCGCCGCGGCCGGCTTGCCGACATTCGGGATCTCGCGCCGCACCAGATCGATGAGCGGCATGGTGTGGTCAGGCCGATCGGTCAGCTTCTTTCCCGGCATCCACATTTTGACCTCGCCGCCGGCGACGCGGTAGCCGGGCTTGGCCGGCCAGCCGTCGTACTCGCGCGCGCCGATGCGCCTGGCGATCTCGGCGACCACTGCCTCGTAGTCGTAGTTGGTCTGCGCCTGCTTCGCGGCCTGGTACAGGTCGTTCGTGACGACCGCCTGGCCGACGAGGCTAATCAGCTTTGGCAGAGGGATCGGCATCCGGCACTCCATACTTGGCTACCCACTCGGCGAGGAGCTGGTAGTACGGTTCCATCCCGAGCGTCGTGCTGTAGTCCGGGTGCAGCACCGTCTCGGTGTTTGTCGCCGGGTCGATGTCGACGATTGGCCAGAGGAACTTGGCCGGCCTACTTCGCGGGTCGTTCGCAAAAAACGACACCCACCCCTCGTCGAGGCACGCGCCGCGCTTCTGCTCCAGCCGCCGCGCCACGCGATCGTCGTGGTCGTAGATGACCAGTTGCAGCCGTTCCCCTGGCAGCGTTGGGCTCTGCGGCCCCAGACAGAGCGCATAGACGCCCAAGCCCGGGTGCCGCGTGCTTTCTTGTCCTTCGCGCACGATTGGTTAGTCTCCTTCCATATAGCGGCGCAGCGCGCGGCCGCGCACCGGATGGCGCAGCTTGCGCAGCGCCTCGGCCTCGATCTGGCGAATGCGCTCGCGGGTGATGCCGAAGTGCTGGCCGACCACCTCCAGCGTGCGGTGCTCGCCATCCTCCAGCCCATAGCGCAGGATGAGGATCTCGCGCTCGCGCTCGGACAGCGTGCCGAGCGCCTTGAAAATGTCTTCGCGCAGCAGCGACTTGGCGCCCTCTCTCTCGGTGTTCTGGTTCGGGTCGGCCAGGAAATCGCCAAGGGTTGATTCGCCGTCTGTCGGCATGCCGCGGTAGCTCCCGGTGATGGGGGCCTCGAGCGACTCGAGCGAGCCGGTTTGGCGGAAGCGGTGAATGGTCTGCTCGACCTTGCGCTCGCTAATACCGGTCATGGCCGCGATCGCGGCGAAGTCGTCGATCGGCATGTGGTTACGGCTCAGCTGCTCCTGGGCCGCGCGGATCTTGCCCATCGTCTCGCCGACGTGGACGGGCATGCGGATGAGCCGGCTGTTGTCGGCCAGCGATCGGGTGATCGCCTGCTTGACCCACCAGGTTGCGTAGGTCGAGAAGCGGAAGCCCTTCTTGTGGTCAAATTTGATGGTGGCCCGCATCAGGCCGATGTTGCCTTCCTGAATCAGGTCGAGCAGCGCCAGCCCGCGACCCACATATTTCTTGGCAATGCTCACCACCAGGCGCAAGTTCGCCTGAATGAGGTGGCGCCGCGCATCCTGCCCGCTGGCAATATCGCTGCGCAGCGCGACGCGCAGCTGCTGGCTCAGCTCTTCAGCCGAGGCCATGCGCTGCACCGCCGCCTTGCCGCGCTCCATTCGCTCAGCAAGATCAACCTCTTCGGCTGCGCTCAGCAGCGACACACGACCGATCTCTTGGAGGTAGTGCTGAACCGAATCAAGCGACGGCTCCTGCGGCAGCGCCTCCTCTAGTATATCGTTAGCCAGCTCTTCAACATCGGCGATCGCCTCCACCGTCGGCTCTTCCACCTCGTCGGGGCGCTCGTCGAGCTCCCAGGCCTGGTCCCCATTAAATCCGCGTTTCATCACTTGGCACCTCCAAGAGACACAGCGCGGCTCCTCCCGCTACGAGAGGAGCCGCGCCCTCGTTATCGTTCTGAGACAGTCGCACTCGACAGTCGGGGGCGAGCGCTGAGCTAAAAAGCCTGTCATCAGAGGGTGCGACACAAGATTGGGGCTTCCGCATGGAAAGCCCTGCCGAGATTATACTCTTCTGTACGAGTTTTGTCAACTATTTTTTGACCTTAGAATTGCATTAGAACAATGCAGAGCTTCGGTCGTTCTGACCCTCACAGATTATTACGTTTAACACTAACCCTTAGATCTCTCGGTTCGGCGAGAGCCCAAACAAGCGCCGACGTACGACGATTAAGCAGCAAGATATAGACCACGGTTTATGGGAAAGAATGAGAAATAAGTGAGGATGGTCGGGGCGGAGGGATTCGAACCCCCGACCCCAGCGTCCCAAACGCTGTGCTCTACCAGACTGAGCCACGCCCCGACACGCTGTTGATCATACGTGATGCTGCTGGGTTTGTCAAATACTGGGCGCGACAAAACTGCTAACCGTCTCGCTCCCTGCCCTTAAGACGACCGAACTGCGAAGAATGTTGCTGGCGCGCCAGAGTTGGTTTGATCGGCGCGCCAGCGCCTTCACACTATTCAGTCTCGGCAGGGGGCGATTCGTTACACGGGCGCGGCGGTTTCTTGCAGCTCGACAAGCAGCGCGCCTTTGGTGACCAGCGCGCCAGCCGCGCAATGCACGCGTTCGACCAGGCCGGCGTGCGGGGCGGCAACGACATGCTCCATTTTCATGGCTTCGAGGACGACCAGCGGCTGGCGCGCGGCGACCTGCTGCCCGGGCTCGACCAGCACTTTGATGACGGTGCCGGGCATGGGCGCGGCCAGCGAGGCGTGCCCGGCCGCGCTCGTCGCGCGCTGCCCCAGCGCGTCGAGGCTGAGGCCGGCATCGGGGGCGAGGCGGTAGCTCCTGCCGCGCCAGGCCAGCAGGTGGGCTGCGCCATCGCGGGCGCGGGCGACCTGCATGCGCTCGCCATTGATCTCGAGCAGCAGCTCAGCGGGGCGGGCGGCGACGACGCGCACGGTATAGGT
>LJCR01000655.1 GCA_001399705.1 Kouleothrix aurantiaca | reverse complement strand
TGCCGTCGCCCACCAGCAGCATGTCGCGGTTGGTGGCGGCGGTCTGCATCATCGCAGCAAGCGTGGCGCGCGTGCGCACGATTTTGCCGCCGTAGTGCTCGGCGATCTGCTCGAATGCGCGCGGCGCAGTGACGGGCACGGCCACGGTGCCGCCGCCGTTCACGGCCATCGCCAGCGCGGTGATCGCGGCCAGCGCCTGCGTGCCCTGCAAGCGCCGCCCGGCGTCGTCCACCAGAAACAGGCGCTCGCCGCCGCCGTCGATTCGCACGCCCATATGCGCGCCCAGCACCGGCGTGATCCGCGCCAGCCGCTCCATGCCTTCGTCAAATTCCTGCTGCGTCTGGAACAGGCGGTGATCGTCGAGGTTGGCGTTCAGCTCCACGACATCGACTTCGAGCTTGCGCAGGATGTTGGGCAGCACGCTGGAAACATTCGCATTGGCGTAGTCGATCACCAGGTTGAAATCGCGCGAGATGCCGGCCAGCGCGTCGGGGCGCAGCGCTTTGAAGAAGGCGTTGGTATAGGTTTCTTCCATGTCCTCGATATCGGCGATGCGCCCGATCTCGTCGAGGTAGACGCGCCGGTAGTCTTCGCGGAAGAACACGCCTTCGATCTTGCGCTCGGTGGTGGTGTCGATGTCGAGGCCGTCTTTGTCGAAGAATTTGATGTCCACCACGCGATTGTCGATTGGCGAGAGGCGCAGGTGAATGCCGCCGGCCGCGCCGATCGCGTGGGTGATGTAGCGCGCCACCGGAATGGGCACGCTGTGCATCTCGTCCACGTGCACGCCCGCCGAGGGCAGGCCCGCGATCATGGCGCGCTTGAGCATGCGCGAGGTGTAGTGCGCGTCGCGGTTCATGGTCACGTGGCTGCCGCGCGGCAGGGTTGCGCCAAAGGCGGCGCTGAGCTTGGCGCAGAACTCGGGCGTCAGGTCGATATTCACCAGGCCGGTGATGCCATTGCGGCCAAACAGCACGCGCCGCCCCTGCGATCCCCAGATGATGCTGGAGCTGATCGTCGCGCCTTCGTCCACTTCCTTGCTCGGCCAGATCTTGACGTTCGCGCCAATCACCGCCCCGGCGTTGATGATCGTCTGGTCGCCCACCACCACGCCCTCGAACAGCACTGCGCGGCTCTTGATGTTGCACTGGCGCATCACAATCGCGCCGCGCAGCTCGGCCCGCTCGCCGATGTAGGAGTTGCGCCAGATGATCGATCGGTCGATCGTCGCGCGCGAGTCGATTACGGCGTAGTCGCGGATGGCGGTCGGGCCGTGGACGATCACGCCGCTTTTGATCTTCACGCCGTGGCCCAGAAACACCGGCCCGATGAACTGCGCGTCGGGCGCGATCTCGGCATCGCCTTCCAGCCACAGGTCGTTGCCCTCGGTGTGGCCCACGCGCGGCAAATTAACTTTGCCGAGCATATAGTCGCGGTTGGCGCGCATATACTCTTCGATCGTGCCGACGTCCGTCCAGTAGCCCTCGGCAATGTAGCCGTACAGCGCGTCGTTCTTGCGCAGCATCTGCGGGAACACATCTTTCGACCAGTCGGTGATTTTGCCCTTGGGGATGTAGCGAAACACCTCGGGGTCGAGCACATAGATGCCGGTGTTGACCGTGTCGGAAAAGACTTCGCCCCAGCTCGGTTTTTCGAGAAACTGCGTGACATGCCCTTCTTCATCCACAATAATCACGCCATATTCGAGCGGGTTGGGCACGCGCGTGAGCGTGAGCGTGGCGAGGGCTTTTTGCTCGTTGTGGAAGTCGAGGATCTTGCCGAGGTTGAAGTCGGTCAGCGCGTCGCCCGATATCACCAGGAAAGGCTCTTTCAGCAGGTGCTCGGCATTCTTCACGCTGCCAGCCGTGCCAAGCGGGTGCTCTTCGAGCGAATAATCGATATGCACGCCATGCGCCGAGCCGTCGCCAAAATGATCCTGAATAACGTTCGCAAGGTACTGCACCGTCACCACGATCTCGGTGATGCCGTGCGCTTTCAGCAGCTCGATGATATGCGCCATTACCTGCCGGTCGACAATCGGCACCATGGGTTTGGGCCGGTTGATCGTCAACGGTCGCAGGCGCGAACCCTCGCCTCCGGCCATGACCACAGCTTTCACAGGGCGCTCCTCTCGTTTCGGTGATGAATCTGAGGTGGGCGATTAGTATAGCACGCTGCTTGCGCGGCGGGCAAGCATTTCATCTTCTCAGCCCCGCGCCCGATTGCAGCGCGCCCGTGGCTGTGCTATACTTTTGGCGGCGATGAAACAGAGGAGTACCCGACGCATCGGCCCGCAGCGAGCCGGGGGTGGTGCAAGCCCGGTGGCATGGCGAAGGGGAACGGCACTGTGGAGCCATTTTCTTTGAAAGCGACCACGCAGGAGTCAGAAGCCAGGATTCAGTAGCCAGCATCGCATTGGAAATTCGAAGAAGCTTCGATTTCAATGGTGCCTGAATACTGAATACTGAATACTGAGTTCTTCGGGTAACTGGGGTGGAACCGCGCATAGTCGCGACGTATTGTATACGCCGGCCGTGCGTCCCCAGGCGACATTTCGTTCGCCTGGGGCTTTTTGTTGCCCCTGGCGCAGAAAGGAGAGGTTCTATGCCTGCACAAGCCCTTGAACAAGTGGTGTCGCTCGCCAAGCGGCGCGGCTTTATCTTCCCCAGCTCCGAGATCTACGGCGGCATCCAGGGCGTGTTCGACTACGGGCCGCTCGGTGTTGAGCTGAAAAACAACATCCAGAACGACTGGTGGCGCACCAACGTCTACGAGCGCGACGATATGGAAGGGCTCGACGCCGCCATCCTGATGAACCGGCTGGTGTGGAAGTACTCCGGGCACGAAGAAACCTTCAACGACCCGCTGGTCGACTGCCGCACCTGCAAGAGCCGCTGGCGCGCCTACCATATCAAAGGCAAGTGCCCGAACTGCGGCAGCACCGACCTGACCGAGCCCCGCCCGTTCAACATGATGTTCAAAACCCAGGTCGGGCCAGTTGCCGACGCCGACTCGTTCGCCTACCTGCGCCCGGAAACCGCGCAGGGCATCTT
>LJCR01000654.1 GCA_001399705.1 Kouleothrix aurantiaca | reverse complement strand
ATGTCAATGTGATCGACCTGCTGAGCCACGACAATGTCGTGATTTCGCGCGCGGCGATTGATGTGCTGGCGAGCTTTCTGAGCCAGGCCAATGGCGAGGCCGACAGCGATGCGGCGAACGAGGAGGCCTAAATGAATGCGCATCAGATAATCATCCGCCCGCTGATCACTGAAAAAAATACCAATCTTATGTCGCTGAACAAATATAGCTTTCAGGTGGATCGTTCGGCGAACAAAACCCAGATTCGGCAGGCGGTCGAGGAAATTTTCAACGTCACGGTGACCGGAGTTCACACGCTGAATGTGCGCGGTAAGCTGCGCCGGCGTGGAAACCGTTTTGGCTACACTTCCGATTGGAAGAAGGCTATCGTGACGCTGGCCGAGGGTGATCGCATCGAGCTATTCGAGGGCGTGTAACAAGTTTTGAGCTTTGGGCCTGCGTTCTTCTCAGCGCGCAAAGCTCAGCACTTCACGGAGTAAACGATGGGTGTTCGACGATACAAACCAACCTCGGCCGGCCGCCGCAACATGTCGGTTGCAACGTTCGAGGAAGTTACTAAAAAAGACCCGGAAAAGCGGCTGCTGGCCCCGCTCAGCAAGAGCGGCGGTCGCAACAACTATGGCCGCATTACCACCCGGCACCGCGGTGGCGGGCACAAGCGTGCCTACCGCATCATTGACTTCAAGCGCAACAAGCATGGCGTTCCTGCCAAAGTTGCGTCGATTGAGTACGATCCAAACCGCAGTGCGCGCATCGCCCTGCTGAACTATGCTGATGGCGAGAAGCGCTACATCCTGGCGCCGCTGGGCCTGAATGTTGGCGATACGGTGATGAGCGGCCCTGAGGCTGAGGTGCGCGTGGGTAACGCGCTGCCACTGCGCTCGATCCCGCTCGGTTCGCAGGTGCACAACATCGAGCTGCAGCTTGGCCGCGGTGGCGTGATGGTGCGCAGCGCCGGCGCCTCGGCCCAGTTGATGGCGAAGGAGGGCAACTACGCCACCCTGCGTATGCCTTCAGGCGAGATGCGGCAGGTGCTGATCGACTGCCTGGCGACGATTGGTCAGGTAGGCAACCTCGACCACCAGAATATTCGGATCGGCAAGGCCGGCCGCAAACGCTGGCTGGGCCGCCGGCCCGAGGTGCGTGGTTCAGCCATGAACCCACGTGACCATCCCCATGGCGGTGGCGAGGGCCGCGCACCGCGCGGTATGTCGCCGAAGACGAAGTGGGGCAAGCCGGCGCGCGGCGTCCGCACGCGGCAGAACCCCAGCACTGATCGCTATATTGTTCGCCGCCGGAAGCCGTAGTTTGGGCGCAGCAGCACGTCTGCGCTGACGATATCTCTATAGGTGGGAGCACGTTTCAACGTGCCGGGGGCAACGGGCTCATGCTCAGCCCCTCCCTCCTCCCAAACACAAAGGAAGGGATTGAATGTCTCGTTCGTCGAAAAAAGGGCCGTACGTCGATACACGGCTGCTGGGTCGCATCGAAGACATGAACCGCGCGAATGAAAAACGCGTGCTGCGCACGTGGTCGCGCCCGTCAACGATCTTCCCGCAGATGGTGGGGCACACCATCGCCGTTCACGATGGCCGGCGCCATGTGCCGGTGTACATCACCGAGAATATGGTGGGGCACAAGCTTGGTGAGTTTGCGCCGACGCGCTTCTTCCGCGGTCATGGTGGCAAAAAGGCCGACAAGCGCGGGAAGGTGAAATAGCCATGCAAGCGAAGGCTGTAAACAAAATGGTGCGCATCTCGCCAACCAAGGTGCGCCCAGTTATGGACTTGGTTCGCGGCAAACCGGTTGAGCGTGCGCTCGCAATTCTGCGCTACCTTCCCCAGAAGGCGGCCAAGGAAGTGGCGCGCACCATCCAGTCGGCGGCTGCCAATGCCGAGAATAACTTCGAGATGGATCCCGAAGCGCTGGTGGTGAAGACCATCTTCGCCGATGAAGGCCCATCGTTCAAGCGCTTTATGCCGCGCGCCCGTGGCCGCGCCGACCGCATCCGCAAGCGCACCACGCATATTACCGTGATCGTGGACGACGGCGAGGAGATTTAAATGGGACGCAAGGTACATCCAATTGGTTTCCGGCTTGGCTACATCAAGGACTGGCAGTCGAAATGGTTCGCCGATCGGACATACACCGATCAGCTGCACGAGGATATTCTGCTGCGCCAGCTGATTATCAAAGAGCTGGCGAACGCCGGTGTTGCGCGCGTCGACATTGAGCGCGCGGCTAATCGTGTCGAGGTGACGGTTTATACCGCCAAGCCCGGCATTGTGATTGGCAAGCGCGGCGCCAAGGTCGATGAGCTGAAATCCGACCTTGAGAAGCGCACTGGCAAGAAAGTCAAGCTGAACATTCAGGAAATTCATCAGCCTGAGCTTGAGGCGCAGCTTGTGGCCGAGAGCATTGCCGAGCAGATCAACAAGCGCGTTTCCTACAAGCGCGCCATGAAGCAGGCCGTGCAGCGCGCGATGCGCCTTGGCGCACAGGGCGTGAAGATCAAGTGCTCGGGCCGCCTGGGTGGCGCTGAGATGGCCCGCATCGCCAACGAAAGCGATGGCCGGGTGCCGCGCCACACACTGCGCGCCGACATTGACTACGCGCAGGTGCACGCCCACACGACCTATGGCCGCATTGGCGTGAAGGTCTGGATCTACAAGGGCGAAGTTTTCCCTGACGCAATGGGCAAGCTCCAGGTCGTGCAGACGGCTTCGGCACGCGCCCAGGCCGCCGAAGAAGAGAACCGGCCGCGCCAGCGCAGTGGCCGCGGCGGTGGCCGTGGTGATCGTGATCGTGGCAGCAGCGGCGGCGACCGCGAGGGCGGCGACCGTGGTCGCGGTGGGCGTGGTGGTCGCGGTGGCGGCGCACGTCCCCGCGGTTAATAGGAGCAACGACTATGTTGATGCCAAAGCGGGTGAAATACCGCAAGCAGCAGCGCGGCCGCACCAAGGGCATGGCCCAGCGCGGCAACTCAGTAGCCTTTGGCGATTACGGGCTAATGGCACTTGAGGCCACCTGGGTTACCTCGCGTCAGATCGAGGC
>LJCR01000653.1 GCA_001399705.1 Kouleothrix aurantiaca | reverse complement strand
GCCCGAGTTCATTCACTCCGATCCGTGGCGCGTGCTGCGCATCATGGGCGAGTTTGTGGATGGCTTCGACGCGCTGGCCGGGCTGGGCGACGCAGTGACGATCTTTGGCTGGGCGCGCGTGCGCGAGGGCGACGCCATGTACGAGGCGACGGTTGAGACGGCGCGGCTGCTGGGCGAGGCCGGCCTGACGATCATCACGGGCGGCGGGCCGGGCATTATGCAGGCGGGCAACAAGGGCGCGCGCGCTGCCGGCGCGAAGTCAGTGGGCCTGAACATCGAGCTGCCATTCGAGCAGAACGTCAACCCGTATGTCGATATCGCCATCGAGTTTCGCTACTTCTTTGTGCGCAAAACGATGTTTGTGAAGTATGCGCAGGCCTTTGTGATCTTCCCTGGCGGCTTCGGCACGATGGACGAGCTGTTCGAGGCGCTGACGCTCATCCAGACCGGCAAGGTGCAGAACTTCCCGGTGATTCTGTTTGGCTCGGCCTACTGGCAGGGGCTGATCGACTGGCTGCGCGCGACCATGCTGGTTGAGAAGAAGATCGCTGAGCCAGATCTCGACCTGCTGGTGCTGTGCGATTCGCCCGAGGAAGTGCGCGATATGATCATCAAGTCGCTCCGTGAGCGGCGCTGGCGCAGCGAGCACGAGGCCGCCGCCCGCGATGTGACGCGCCAGGTGCTGAGCGAAGAGGGCGAGTAGGCGAGGGCTGAATGTTGAGTTGGCCGAATTCAACCGCAAAGAGCGCAAAGGACGCAGAGCGTGACAAGATGACGAGATGGCAAGGTGAAAAGATGACGGGCGTATCGCATACGCTGGCAGTATGCAGTTGGCAATAACCTGCAACCTTCAAACATTCGAACGTGAAACCCTTCGCGCTCTTTGCGTCCTTTGCGGTTCATTACACATTTGTCGCGCGGTCATAACAACCTACAACCCTCCGTGCCTTCGTGTCTCCGTGGTTTGGCATTCCCTACAGCGCGGCGAACAGGTCGATCACGGTGCCGTCGGGGTCGGCAACCTGGGCGTAGCGCTGGCCCCAGAAGGCATCCCACGGCTCCTTGTGGCCGCTATACCCTGCTGCGACAATTTGCGAGTACAGGGCATCGACCTCGGCCGGGCTGTCGCATTTGAAGGCGAGCGCGACGCGCTGGCCCACAGGCGCCTGCCAGTTTGGGGAGATGTCGCGCATAAGCTGCTCGCTGTCCCACGCGATGCGGTAGCCGTTCGGGGTGGTGACCTCGGCGTGCGGCTCGTTCTCCTGCCCGCTGGGAATATCCAGCCCGAGCAGGCGGTAGAATGCCAGCGCCGCCGCCATATCGCTCACCACGATGCCGATCATATCGGGTTGAATTGCCATTGCTGCCTCCTTCTGCGGGCACCTGCGCGCTGCGCCCGGTGTGATACAGGCCTAGCGTAGCAGAGGAACAGTGACAGGAGTATGTCACCATTTTCCGCCAAAAAAAGCGGCCCGGCACATTGCCAGGCCACTTCGGGCGTATTGAGAGCGCAGAGCGGCTACTCGACCATCACCGCCGGCGCGGGGCCGTTGGTGCGGCGCAGCGGCAGCTCGGGAATAAACAGCGCAATGAAAAAGGCAATCAGCACCAGCGGGATGGCGTACCAGTAGAGCTGCGTGACGCTCTCGGTAAATGCCTGCTTCACGCCCGCGCTGATCTCGCCGCCGAGCTGCTGGCCCTGCGCCTGTGCATCGGCCTCGGCGGTGTCGAGCGCGGCGAGCGCCTGGGCCAGCGCCATCTTGCGCGTGGGCTCGGGCAGGTTGACCGCGCGCAGCTGGCGCAGCGAGTCGGGCGTCTGCGGGTTCGCGCTCAGCTCCTTGATCGCGGCCGGGTCGTTCTCGCCCAGGGCTTTGGTCAGCAATGCGCGCTGCGCGTCGAAGCGCTGGCTGATCGCGTCGGCGATGCGCTGCTCTGCCGAAACCGGCGTGCCGGCGGCACCTTCGGTGGCGGTGCCATTTTTCAGCTTGCTGGTGTCGAACTGCGCCGCCATCTCGGCCGGCAGCTTGGCCTTCACCGGCGCAAGGTTGGCTTCGATTGAGCTGGTGAGCGTGGTGGTGAGGATGGCGCCAAAGATCGCCGCGCCCAGCACCTGGCCAAGCTGCTGAAAGAACTGCCGCGCCGCCGTGGCCGTGCCAATGTTCTCAAACGGCACCGCGTTCTGGAGCGCCAGCGTCAGCGTTGGCATGGCTGGGCCAAGGCCCACGCCCAGCACAATCATGCGCCAGCGCACCTCGGCCAGCGTGGTATTGACATCCAGGGTCGTCAGCCACCAGTAGCCAAAAGCCATCAGCAGCAGGCCGCCGAGCACCATGAATTTGTAGCGGCCCAGGCGCTGCACGATCTGCGACGACACGATCGAGCTGATGACCATGCCGCCCATCAGCGGGATGAGCGTGCTGCCGGCAGCAGTGGCGCTGACGCCCAGCACATTCACCAGGTAGAGCGACAGGAACAGCACGGCGGTGAACAGGCACGCGCCCAGCAGCGGCGAGGCCAGCATGGTCAGCGCGAAGGTGCGGTTGCGGAACAGCTGCAGCGGTATGATCGGCCCGGCCGCGCGCCGCTCGACGGCGATGAACGAGACCAGCCCGACCACGGCCAGCGCCAGCAAGCCCAGGATCAGCGGCGAGGTCCACGGGTGGATGGTCTTGTCGAGCGTCAGCGCCAGCAGCATGGGCACCACTGCCACCATCAGCGTGGCCGCGCCCAGGTAATCGACCGGGGTGCGCAGGCCGCTGTGCATGCGCGGCATTTTCATCACGATAAAGGCCAGCGCGAGAAGGCCGAGCGGCATGTTGACATAGAAGACCCAGCGCCAGCCCGGCCCGTCGGTCAGCAAGCCGCCAACAAATGGCCCGATCACGCTGGCAAGGCCAAACACACCCATGAAGATGCCCTGGTAGCGCGGGCGCTCGGCGGGCACAAACAGGTCGGCGGGCACGGCAAAGGCGGTTGAAGTGAGCGCGGCCGCGCCAAAGCCCTGAACGCCGCGAAACACCACCAGCATAAACATCGAGGGCGCGATGCCACACAG
>LJCR01000652.1 GCA_001399705.1 Kouleothrix aurantiaca | reverse complement strand
TCCTCGATCTGTCCAAGATCGAAGCGGATAAGCTGGAACTTCACCTTGAGTCGATATCGATTGCGGAAGTATGCCAGGCCAGCGTAGCATTTATCAACGAGCTTGCCCTGAAAAAAGAGCTGACGGTTCATATTGCAATCGACAAGGGGCTAGACAGAATTCAGGCCGATCCAAGGCGCCTGAAGCAGATCCTGGCGAATTTGCTGAACAACGCCGTCAAGTTCACGCCTGCGGGGGGCAATATTACACTTGAGGCGCGCCACAATCAGGAAAACAACAGTGTGGAGCTGTGTGTGAGCGACACCGGGATTGGCATTTCGGCCGAAAACCAAAAGTTGCTGTTCGCGCCCTTTACCCAGCTCGACAACAGCATCAGCCGAAGCTACGAAGGCACCGGCCTGGGCCTGACGCTGGTCAGGCGCCTGGCGGAACTGCATGGCGGCAGCGTGTCGCTCGAAAGCGAAGAAGGCAAAGGCAGCCGCTTTACCGTCGCACTGCCCTGGAAGGATGCTGCGCCCGAAGCGCTCGTTTCAGCAGCCACCGCGATGGATGCCGTTCCGTATATGAACGATCCCATCATCGACCAGAAAAACAAAGCCACCGTCTTGCTGGTTGAAGACAACGCCACAAACATGCTGACGATTCTCGATTACATGGACGCGCTGGGGTATAGCGTTGTGACTGCCAGCGACGGCTACGAAGCCCTGGCCAAAGCCGCCGAAAGCGCCCCGGATGTGATTTTGATGGACATCCAGATGCCGCATATGGATGGCCTGGAAGCTATCCGACGCTTGCGCGCCGACCCGCAATTTGCCACCACCCCGATCATCGCGCTCACTGCGCTGGCCATGCCCGGCGACCGCGAGCGGTGCCTTGAGGCCGGCGCGACCGAGTATATGAGCAAACCGGTCAAGCTCAAAGCGCTGGCGGCCATGGTCGAGCGATTGCTGCGCTAGCTGCATGCTCTAGCCGAGAGCAAAACAGCTGCGCCACAGGGCGCACCGACTCACCGAGGGTGATACCAGCTCTGCTTGATCACTTTTGTTTTCTGGTGCTGTGGCACAGCACCAGAAAACGAAAATTCGGGGGCGGCTTCGCCGCCCCCGAACCCCCACATTGTGCTCGTATGCTCGCAGAGTTGGTATGAACGGATGAAGAGCGAAGTGAAGAATTTGCCAAGGGCCAGCCCAGCGTCGCTGAGCATGACAATTCAAAAGATTGGGTGCAGGGCTAGAAAATAAAGAGGAGGAGTCGGCTCGCGCCACAGTCAGGAAATTGCTGTGCGCAGCTTTAGCTCACCGACGGCGATTGCGCTTGCCGCGACGGTTGCGCTTGCGCCCGCGCGCTGCGACGAGCACAGGCGGCTTGGTAGCGAGCATTGCCGGGCTGGCGGCCGGTTCGGGAAGCGGCGGTGCTGCGCTCGGCATCTCGAGCGCGGGGGATCTATGCAGGAGTGTTGAATCAAGCGCTGGTTCGGCCGTTATCGGCGCGGGTTTTCTACGCCGGCGGCGCGCACGCCACCAGCGCCAGGCCAGCGTGGGCAGCCCCAGCGCCAGCCCATAGATCGTCAGCCAGAATGGCTTCACCCAGCGCATCCAGCCTGGCACTGCCGGCACATCCAGCGACGCGCCCGGCGCAAGCAGCGCCGCCGCCGGTTTGTGCGTGCCATCGGCGCGCAGCACGCCCAGCTGCAGCTCCGGCCCGATCCGCCACGGCTGGCCAGCCGTCACTTGCTTGGGCACGTAGCTGAAGTCATGGAGCGTCCACACCGCCGTGCCAACGCTATCGGTCGCACGCATGGTGCGCAGAATGTCGGCGTAGTAAGAAGCCTGTTCGGCCTCGGTGTGGCCGTGCGGGAAGAACCAGCTATTCCATGTCGGCAGGCCAAACTCCGACATCAGGATGGGCTTGTCGGGCACGGCGGCGCGCAGGGCGGCGTAGCCGGCGGGCAATTCGTCGGCGGGCGAAAAGAAGTGGTACGAGATGAAATCGACTTCGTTGGCAAGGTTGCTTGCGGCGCTGGGGTTCAGCCAGCCAATTGTCACAAGATGGTTGGTGTCGTACTGATGGGCGAGGCGGGCAGTATGCGCCAGCCAGGCATCAACAACTTCCGCACCGTTCGAGCCATAGTCGTTGTTGGGCTCGTTCTTCATATCCCAGGCGAGAATAGCGCGGTGGTCGCGAAAGCGCGTCAACATACCTTCCAGGTGGCGGTCGGATTCGGGCCAGAGCAGCGGGCGGTAATCGGTGCGGAAGTCGAACAGCGTGGGCAGCGCCTTCATGCCATTCGCATCCACCCGGTCGAGGAAATCCTGCAAATGGTCGAGCATTGCCGGGTCGGGCTTGGCGCCGCCAAACTGCTCGAAGGGAATAAAGGTGCGCACGGTGTTCAGGCCCAGCGCGCGGATGGTCGTCAGGTCGCGATCGATCTCGGCCGGGTCGTAGTTGATCCAGAAGCGATCCCACGGCGTGACGCGCGGGTAGTAGTCGATGCCATAGACCTGGAAAGGCTGTCCGTCGAGCATCAGGCGTGTGCCCGCGCGCGTCACAAAGCCGGGGCGGGTACGTACCGGCGCGGGTGGCGCGTCGGCGGCGGCGCTGCGCACCCAGTGGCGCACATGCCAGTCGCCATCCTGCAGAAACATCACCACATCGTAGTCGGCGCGCGTTTCGCCGGCAAACATAATCGTGCCGCTGCTGTCGCGAATTACCTGCGCCACCAGCGCGTCGTGATCGGTAAACGACACAATCGCGCCATTCGCGCTGTAGAAATGGAGCTGCAGGTGATGCGCTGTGTCGGTCTGCTCGATCGTCAGGCCCTGCGCGGCAGCATCGTTCACGGCGTTGCTCACGGCATCGAGCGCCGGCCCTTCGAAGTAGGTTTTCAGGCCATACGGCTGGCCCTTGGTGTACGAAAGGCCCCACTGCAGCCAGGCGCGGGCCAAAGGTTTGGATCAGGCCGTAGACAACGATGCCCACCAGCACGTAGAGCACCAAGATCCAGACCGCGCGGCCAACGCCGGTGCGGCGGTTGAGCCAGCCGATCAGCGGGTTGA
>LJCR01000651.1 GCA_001399705.1 Kouleothrix aurantiaca | reverse complement strand
GTCGAACAGAAGCCGCTGGCGCGCCTGATGTTCGGCATCGCCGATCCGGGTCGCGCCGCCAACGAGATCGGGACAGCCGTCAACACGTGGGAGGCGGAGCAGCGCGGTGAAAGTGGCGCGGCCGCCGGCCTTGAGGCTGAGGGACTCGCGGATGACGACGAATGACAAATTGATGGTTTTTGACGAGGATGAGCCCCACGCAGCTCCCATCCCGCCCGCGCCCATGCCAGATCCGGCGCCGCCACCTTCGGCTGCGGAGCCACCTCGGCCGCTCCAGATCCCGCTGACGCCTGACGAGTGGGCCCAGCTCTCGCAGGCCGACCGGCTGAAACTCGAAGCAGCGATAGCCGCCCGCGCGAAGCAACAGGAGAACGCGCAGCGTATGGACGAACAAGGTAGCGCCCAGCAGCCCGCCGCGCCGGCACCACCACCTGCCGCGCCAGGCGATTCAGCCGATGAGTCGCTGGTCTACGGCGGGCAGGAGACCGTGCGTGTCGAAACGGTGATCTACCGCGCCTTTGTCGAGTTAGACGACGGGCTGGCCCGGGCCATCCCGGCGGGCGTGCAGCTCGCGCCCTCGTCGATGAACGCGGTGGTGCGCCGCCTCCAGCGTCGCGCGCTGCTGGCCGACGCGCGCGAAGACGCGCGCGATCAGCGCGCGCTCACCGACGCCCAGGCCCTACGAGCTCCAACTGGCCGGCTGGAGGTTATCCAGCAGGACCCTCTGCCGGCACTGCCGCCGCCGGCGGCGCCAGTCCACCAGGTCGTCCAGGAAGCGATCCGCGAGGCCGATCCAGTCGTGCCCCAGCCGCGCTCGGCCATCTCGCTGGATGACCTCCAACGCCAGCCGGACCGTTTTGTCGCCGTCGGGCCCGATCACCCGCGCGTCCAGCGGCTGCTCGCCGCGCGGCGAGCGGACGCCGCGCCAGCCGAGATCGCGCCGGCGGGTTCCGCCGCGGCGGATGTCACACGGCAGCGCTGGACTCTGGTGGGCTGTTTCAACGCGCTCCTGGTCTACGGGGCCATCTTTCTGTTCATCGTATTCTTGCTCTCGCACATTCCCTTTACGGCGCCGTACATCACACAGGGCAGCGCATGGCTCAAAGCGCACACCATCGACGCCGTACTCACGCGATTTGGCTTCGGCATGCCGAAGGTCGTGCCCGTCGAAGTTGGTGACCCCGACGAGTTCACTTTCAAGCGCGCGCCCTCGATCACCTGCACCCAGTTTGCCTCCGCCATGGCCGGCACGCCCGTCGCGCCCGAAAGCGTGTCTGCCTGCGAGGCGATCGCCCGGGCGGGGTATGAGCCGGCCATCCTGGCGGCCATGGCCAAGATGGCGATGCAGAACACGAGCCCGGAGTCACAGAAGCAGTGGCAGCCGGCGCCGCTCGGCAACTACAACCCATTTTCCATGTCGTCGACCGATGGGAAGCCCAGCGTCTATGGGAGCTATACCGAGGCGTTCGGCGCGTTCGTGGGCGCGCTGGACACGACCTATGCCGAGCAGAGTATCACGAACCTCGCGAGCTTCATCCCGCTGGTTTGCCCGAAAGAGACGTGCGACGCCGCCGTGTTCCTGAAGAACACCGAGGAGGCCGTGCGCGCAGTGCGCGCGCTTCCCGACCCGGCAGGCATCCTGCCCTCGGGGGCCACCCCCGCCCCCGACGCGCTGGCACCTGGGAATAGCCCACTTGCCGTGCAAGAGTCCGGCCCGCTCCGCCTCACAATCACCGCGGTCACCGTCGAGGACGACGGCAGTGGCGGCAAACACACCCTCGTGCATGGCAGCATTACAAACATCAGCGGCGACAAGACAATCGACGTTCCCGTCAGCGCATTCAGCTTTTTTGCGGACAGCGATACGGGCGGAACCTGGTACACCCCGAAGGGCGAGGAGAAGGCGACGCTCAAGCCCGGCCAGTCGACGACGATCAACCTGGCCGTTCCCGTCCCGGGCGACAAGGCGTTGCGGCTGAGTGTCGTGGTGTCGCCTGATGTCAATGTGCAACTTGATCTACGGAAATAGCTATGGCTCAACGACAACAGATCGCCCGGCAGGCCGCGCGGCCGCCACGCGCCGTTCGACGTCGCCGCCTCGTCGCCCTCATGATCTTCCTGGTGGTCGTCGCGATCGTCGCCATCGCGCTGCTTCTGGCCCTGCGGACGCCGCCCCAACGCACAGTCGTCGGCGGCGGCTTCGGCCCGTCGCCAATCCCGACCGCCGCGCCGCTACTCACGCCATCGCCGGCACAGAGCGCCGTGACACCGACCACCGAGCCGCCGACCCAGACGCCGATCATCCTCGTGGCGACCCCCACCGCGGTGGTAATCGACCGCGGGGGCGTAATCGCGGACATCAAGAGCACCTTGCGGCAGGAGACCGAGATTTTCGTCGGCGAGCGGATTATCGAGGCCAGCCGCCTGGACGGCACATGGAAAGACTCGCTCTATGGCGAGCGAATTTTGCTGATCGCGTCGGGCAAGACCATCGCCGGCGTCGATCTCCAAAAAATCCGTGATGAAGACATCATCATCTCGACCGACGGGCTGAGCATCACACTCAACCTGCCCGCTACCGAGATCCTGGTCAACACACTGGACAACCAGCGGACACATCGCTACTCCACCCAGCGCGGCTGGCTAGCCGACAACCCGGACCTGGAGACCGAGGCGCGCCAGAAGGGCGAGGTGGAGATTCTCAAGGCCGCCTGTGAGGTGGGGATTATGGAAAAGTCGGCGAACTCGATCAAGACCGGTATGACTGGATTCTTGCGCATGCTCAAGTTCGAGCACGTGAGCGTCAACGTCGCGGCCGGGCCATGCGTCGCGCCGCCGGCTAACCCGGACACGACTATTACACCGACCTCCTGAGGGAGCGCAATCAGTGTCTCACGTACGACACCCAACCCAGGTGGAGCAGGCCCTGGCCGCGCGCGGCGACGCGGTCGATCTGCTGGAGCGACTTGCGCGCCGGCCTGTACGTCCGTTCGGCCTCGCGTGCAGCGCCGCAGCACCGCCTCTGCCACAGATGGCGCCGCAGCCGGTCGCACCCC
>LJCR01000650.1 GCA_001399705.1 Kouleothrix aurantiaca | reverse complement strand
CCGTAACTTCGGCTACGGCGCGGCCATCGCGATCGTGCTCTTCATCGTTATCTCGCCGGTGATGATCTACAACCTGCGCCAGCTCGGGAAACAGGAGGGCTTCTAAATGGCAGCGATGGCAAAAACAACAACCGGCAGCGCCAGCCGCAACAAGCTCGTCAACGGCATTCTTGTCAACGGAGCGCTGGCGCTCATTTGCCTGATATGGCTGATACCGCTCCTGGGCCTGCTGGTATCGTCGTTCCGCAATAGCAGCGACATCATCAACAGCGGCTGGTGGACGGTGTTTCCGCACCAGGAATATGTCAGCGAACCTGCGAACCAGATCCAGCTCACCAAGGGCCTCCCGCTCGATCAGCCGATCGCAATCCCGCAGCTGGGCGTGACGCTGAGCAACGACCAGCTGATTGCCGGGTACGACCTGCCCGATGGCCGGCGGGTGATCTGGGCGAACCGGCGCGCCCGGCTGTTGAATGTTCAGCAAAAAGAATGGACTTCCAACGCCAATTTTACGGTGAGCAACTATCAGAACGTGCTGTTTGGCCAGGAATTCACGCTTACGTTGCCCGATGGTTCGACGCGAACCGAAAAGGGCGAGGACATGAGCAAGGCTTTCCTGAACTCGCTGACAGTCACGATCCCGGCGACAGTCATCCCGATCTTGCTGGCGACCTTTGCGGCCTACGTATTCGCGTGGATGCGCTTCCCGGGCCGCAAGATTTTGTTCGCGATGGTGGTGGGCCTGCTGGTGATCCCTGGCCAGGTGGCGCTGATTCCGCTGCTGCGCGCATTCAGCGGCTTGCAGATCAACGGCACCTTTCTGGCGCTGTGGCTGGTGCACACCGGCTTTGGCCTCTCGCTGGCGATCTACCTCTTGTACAACTATATCAGCCAGCTCCCGCGCGAGATTCTTGAGTCGGCGTCTATCGATGGCGCGTCGCAGTTCACAATCTTCCTGCGCCTGATCCTGCCGCTCTCGGTGCCGGCACTGGCGTCGTTCGCGATCTTCCAGTTTATGTGGGTGTGGAACGACTACCTGAACGCGCTGATCTTCCTCGGCACCGCGCCCGAGCAGCAAGTGATGACGATCAAGCTCGCGCAGATGCTTGGTTCGCGCGGGCAGGCCTGGTATCTGCTCACCGCTGGTGGCTTTGTCTCGATGCTGCTGCCGCTGGTGGTATTCTTCTCGCTGCAGCGCTTCTTCGTGCGCGGCCTGATGGCTGGCTCGGTGAAGGGCTAGCCTGCGGGGGCGAAACCGTTCCTCTGTAGATCTGGCAGCTGTTCGGGTTGTTTCCAGTGCCTCGAACAGCTGCCATCACTTCGCCAGACGCTTTATGGTTTGTTCCTGAGCTGCAGGTTTTTTTATAGGCTGAGCAAAGGGATGCCACGCAGTGCCGATCGAGGATGGCATGTCTGATGTGACAATCTATGATGTTGCAAAACTCGCCAGTGTGAGCATCTCGACCGTTTCGCGCGTATTGAACTCCCCCGAGCAGGTCAACCAGGTAACCCGGGCGCGTGTGCAGGCGGCGATCGACCGGCTGCATTTTGTGCCCAAGGCCGAGGCAACCGCCCGCACGCGCAAGGGCACCCGGCGCATCGGCGTCCTGGCCCCGTTCATTACCTACCCCTCATTTGTCCAGCGCTTTCGCGGCGTCGCCACCATCGCCGATTCAGCCTATGAAATGGTGATCTATAATGTCGAGTCGGCAGTGCGGCGCGATAGCTACCTTGCCAGCCTGCCGGTGCTGCGCCGCCTTGATGGCTTGATTGTGATGGCCCTGCCGTTTGACGATGCTGCCGCGCAGCGTCTGCAGGCCCACAATCTGGAAACGGTGCTGATCGAATGCGCGCACCCGGCCTTCAGCAGTGTGGAGATCGATGATACCGCTGGCGGCGCGCTGGTGGCACACTACCTGCTGGCACATGGGCATCGCCGCTTTGGCTTTGTGGGCGACGCCGGCGTGCCGGATTATGCGATTCACACCAGCGAGCGGCGCCTGGCGGGCTATCAGCAGGCGCTGGCTGAGAATGGCTGCCTGATTGCCTCCGAGCATATTCAGCTTGGAACACACAACCTTGAAGTTGCGCGCCGCCTGGCGCACACTGTGCTGTCGACACCTGAGCCGCCCACGGCTATTTTTGCCCCGAGCGATACACAGGCCATGGGTGTGCTGAAGGCCGCCCGCGAGCGCGGGCTACGCGTGCCGCGCGACCTGGCGGTGGTGGGTTTTGATGATGTGGAAGTGGCCGACTATATTGGCCTGACGACGGTGCGCCAGCCGCTGGAAGAATCGGGGCGGGTGGCGGTTGAGCTGCTGTTAGGGCGCATGGCCGATCAGGCGCGGCTGCCGCAGCGCGTTTCGCTGCCGCTCGAGATCGTGCCGCGCGAGACGGCCTGACGCGTTTGCCCGGCATGGTTCCGCGCCCGGGCACTTGCAAGCAGAACAAGCAAGCAGTAGCGTGGGCGCTGTATTATCGGTGAATATGGTAACTGTTCCTTGCGCGCCGGGTGGCGAGCAAACGGAGGGCGACGTGCCGACGCAGGTTTTGATAGTAGATGATTCGCCGCTGGTTGCAGCCGTGGTGGCGCGGCTCATCGAGCGCGAAGGGTATGTGTCCCAGGCCGTGCACAGTGGGCAGGCCGCGCTTGAGTATGTGCACGAAAGCCAGCCCGACCTGATCTTGCTGGACGTTACCATGCCCCCGCCCGACGGCTTTACCGTCTGCCAGATGCTGAAGCAGAACCCTGCGACTGCCCATATTCCGATTTTGCTGCTCACGGGGCTCGACGATGTTTCCGCGAGCGAGCACGGCCAGCAGGTTGGTGCCAACGGCGTGGTGACCAAGCCCTTCAACACGCCCGACCTGCTGATGGCGATGCGGATGCTCTTGCAGCGCCACGCCGTCTTTCCGCCCGGCGCTGCCGATTAGGCGCGGCTGCTCAGCACGCCTGCGCGCGAATACCAACACCCACACAGCCCGAAGCGGCGCGCTGCTTCGGGCTGTGTGCATGGCAAGCAGCGCTTACGCGCCTGCGGGTGGCTGGCGCAGCGCAATAT
>LJCR01000065.1 GCA_001399705.1 Kouleothrix aurantiaca | reverse complement strand
GTTACGAGTTCAGCCCAGGCCCACACGGCGCGCCAACGACGCCAGTCGCGCGCATCACTGTCGGTACAAATGACATGCGCCACCTCGCCGGTAGTGAGGGACACGCGCGCGTCCTGCGCCGTGACGATCTGGCCACAATACGGGCAGCGATTAGTCTGCATCCACGGCCTCAAGCAACGCCCGCAGCCGGTGTCGCACCGCAGGCGGGATCAGCTGAAAATCCATCGCCGACATAGCCGCACCATCGCTCGGTTCGCCGTGTTCATCCACCATGGTCCAGCGCAGCGTAATCGCAATGGGATCACCTTGCTGAATGACCGGCTCCGGCAGATCCCAATCAGCGATCCGCTGCCGGATCACCTCGTCAATGACGGTCGGGCGCGCATGACCAGCACGGGAAGCGGAGCCGTGGTGTCGAGAGGAATCGGTGGGACTGCCTGAGCGCGACTGTCGGCTGAGCGGCTGCCGGGGAGGGGCACCTGCCGGGGCTTGCTGAAACGCGTCGTCATCATCCCGGTCGAAGCCAGTCAGCGGTTTGGTGGTATAGGTCGGTGGCCGCTGCACAGGGGTGCCATCATCCTTGCGGCGGTTGCTTATGCGCGTCGTGGGCAGATCGGGAAAGTGCGGTTCGAGCCGCTTCCGCGCTTCCGCCACATAGTAGCGCGTGACGCCCAGGATGCGTGCCACACTATTGTCCGATGGGTTGGTTCCTTGCCGAAAGAGGGTGCCCAGATAGACTTCGGCGATCTTCAGCCAATCCGGGCCGGTGAATTGCAGTCCACGCGCGGAATTCAGCTCACACGCGAGCATGCGCGCATCATCTTCGGTCCCGTCAAACACCACCACCGTCACGGGCGTCGTCCGCCACTGAGTGCCGTAGAGCGTGCGGAGCGCGTGCCCGCGATGGAACCCATCGACCACAAGACCGGTCACGTCAGGAGTATCCAAGACCACCAGCGGCCCCAGATCCGCACCTTCTTTATAGAGCTGGGTATAGCGCTGCGCCGTCGGTTCATCGACTGCAATCGCGCCACCGGTTTTGGGAAGCGCGCGGACCTGCAGATCGTGGCGGAATGCGAGATCGCCAAGCATGCGCGTCTCTTCGCGCGGACGGCCAATGCTCTGGAGCCGCGATTCAATGGCGTGGAATTCCACGCTGGTATCATCCATGGTTGCCGTCATCAGGGCATTCCTTTCTCATGAGGTTCTCTCATCTAACGTGCAACCATTTCTTTTTTTTCATGCGGTTGGGGTTTTTCCCCCAATTGATACCGTCAGTATACAATTGAGGCCCAGCGAGATCAATGCCAATTGGGGCATATACCCCAATTGCAGTGTTTAACAACACACAAACCGCCAAAAAAACGCTGATTTCGTGGGGGAGATCACTCGAAATTGGGGGTTGCTATCGGTAGACAAACGATAGCATTTATAGTAAAGTAGGGGAGGAAATGAAAGTCCTCATGAGGAGGAATAATGACATTTCAGCTACGCACCGGTGAAACGATGACGCGACGAGACATCCGTGATCGACTTTCGCGTGAAGCCTTCGCAGCGTATCTCCGTCAAATGCGGGATCTGCTAGGTCTCCAAAACACGGAAATCATTGAACGCATGCGCGAAACCGCGTCAAAGATTACCACGGTGCATCCCAAAGATATGTGGGAGTTGATGGGTGGACAGCGCATGCCGCGCGGCCCTATTATGACCGCGCTCACGGATGTGCTGAATTTAGATGTGCATCATATCGAGCGAGCGACCCGATATGGTTCAGAGATCGTAGGAACGCTCACTGAGAATAGCGTGATTGATCTCGATGAAATGGTGATTCAAGCCAGAAGCCTGGGCCATGAATTAGCCCAGCAACGAGTCAAAGAACGCGCTATTCAGCAATCTCTGGATCACATTGCTGGAGGCGTTCCTCCTGAACACGTTCAGGAAGCCCTCACGATCCTTAATGAACTCTATCAACAAAGTCCCGAGCGGGCAAAACAATACCTTGCGCTCGGGACTTTTTTTATTGAACAGGACAAGAAAGCATCCTAGATAAGCGAGGTCAATCGCTCCTGCATATCGTGAATACTCACTTGCAAGCCCGCTTGAACACCTTGCTCCGTCGCCACATACAATCCTCGTTCGTGGCGACAGGTCCATCCACGATGCCACACCCACGCAAAGACCACCACCAATCCGGTGAACCCCCACGTCATACACAACCACGGCCAGCTATCCGGGACGTTCCACACCGCTTCACTGATCTGAAGAAGAACACGGCACGTGAGACTGAAACAAAAGCCATACCATCCAAATACGACCGTGGTTGATGCATCCGAATACCGACTGTCGGCGCAAGGGAGATCGACCTCCATGCGTGGTGGCTCCATGGCGTGCTCCTATTGACAAGCGAATAACCTCGGTAGTATAGCGTTAGGTGATTCCACGGTCAAGCCAGACAGCACAATGCCCATTGTAACAGTTACAATGGGCATTGCTATACCACTATTTTCTGACGCTACGCAATGGAAACACGCGCCATCCGGTGCGCAGTCACATCAATGCCAAGCCCGGCGTAATACCCCTGCAAAATCTGGCGTAAATCCTGCACACGGCGGGTAATCGTGCTTGGCGCGACCTGAAAGAATTGAGCAATTTCTTGTCGCTGTTGCCCCGCCGCTAACATCACGGCAATTTGCCGAAGTTGCGTATCGGCAATCTCATCCAACACACACAGCATCGAATCATCAATACTGGTGATCAGCCCATGCACAGGCATATGCTCGCAGTTTTTTTCCGCATGTTCCTCAATGGAAAGAAGCAACCGATTTTCACGAACGGCGCGCCGCCGAATATCCCGCAACCGCCATCCAATGCGGTTCCGGAAATAATTGACGTTGGCATGCTCTGGCAACTTCCGGCACAGCGTTTCCAGGTCATTCAGGCAATGGATCACCGCCGCCTCATGCTGCGCAGCGCTCATGCCAGCTAATATCATGCGCGCCAACCGTTCCACCGAATCATACATGGCCATGTACCAGGCGGTCCCACGATCGGCGACACTGCCCTGATCACCAATGGATTGCCACTCGTATGCATGGGATTGGGGATTGTACCGAACGGCGGGCTTGGGGGTTTTCCCCGTGTTCGAACAGGCTGCGGTCATCGAAATGCTCCTTTTTACACACACCGAGCGGTGACATGCTATCTAATATCACCGCTCATTGGGGATTATACCCCAATATGGCATGATATGTCAAGAGGTACGCAGCAACCTATTGACATTCTGTGGGCGTGCTCCTATACTGAGTGCAGGAAGCACAGAAGCGGGAGTTGGCTATGCCAATACGAGATCAACGACCGACGCGGGTTTTGGTATTGGATATCAAAAAAATCGGGGTGACGAGTCCGCCCGAACTCGCCCGAGTCACGGGGATGTCGCGACAGAATGCCTATAATTGGTGGAATGCGCAGCGTACCTTCCTGTATGTCACCGCGTATGCCCGCTTGCTCATTGCCTCCTCGGGCGATGGGCCATTGCACGCGCCAGGGGATTGGTTTCGTTGGGAGGAAGGCCCAGACGGCCCAGAACTGGTGTGGCAAATCCAAGCGCAGGCAGAACTGCGGGGGATGGAGCGCATTCAGTTTGGCTACCTCGCCCAGTTGGAACAGCGTAGTCGCGATGGAGTATGGAATGGGAGCGCCCAGGCTGCCTATACGGATACCCTTGCCCGTATTGCCCAGGCCCTGCACCAACGCAAGCATCCATTCGCGATTGGTTCGTTGTTTCACTGGGCCAAGCCCGATCCGCCACCGGACCAACCACATTGGCGGCGCACTCCCGTGGCCGCAGGGGTGCGACTATGACGCGCGGCCAGAAGCAAACGAACGCCAAGATCACCACACTCTTCAACATCACGTTTCCCAGCGGAGAGGAAGGCAAGGAATATCTGCGGTTGCGGGAACTGGAGGAACGCGGGACCATCACCGATCTACGCATCGATGCACGCGGCGAGGTGCCAACCTTTGTCCTCATTCCAGGCTTTGTCGACTTGGATGGGACGAAACATCAGGGCATTGGGTATACGCCTGATTTCATGTATCGGTATGCGGATCCTGCGATGGCCCAGCAGTATGATGGGCGCATTTGGCACATCGTCGAAGTGAAAGGGAGGGTCTTTAAGGATTATCCATTGCGAAAGAAACTGTTCTTGTATTTCTATGGTCGGCAGTATGTCTTCCATGAGCGACGCCGGGGTAGCGGCATCGTTCGCACTAAACGGAAGCGTGCTGTCTGAGAAGGGAGTCAAGCCATGCCTGTTGCTGTTGCCCAGCCTGCCGGCGTGCCCTCCGAAAAAGAGATGGCACGCCAAATTGAACGTGCCGGGGTGACCGGCGCCCTGCTGAATGGACTTCGCGCCTACTACACCATCCGTCAGATCTGGGATGCCCTGCAACATGGGCATACCGCCGCAAGCCTGCAAGCGTTCCTGCTGAATGCCAACGCGAACGCGCAGCCAGCGGCTCAGCCAGCCGCCGCGCAGCCAGCCGTCGCGCAAGGCGCCGCCGCGCAGCCAGCGGCTCAGCCGCAAGCTGCATCCAAAAAGCGCCAGCGCAAAGCCCAGCCAGGGTGGTGGGATAGTTTCTTCGCCGCTGGCGGCTGGACCTTCCTGGTTGGGCTCGTATGGTGCCTCAACGGCCTTGGAACGATTGTGGCGGTGATCACCGCCGTCACGAATACTATTCCAGCAACATGGACCTGGGCAGGGTTGAGTACGATCCATCCGCTTCTGCCACTCCTTCCCAGCGCGCTCCTTGGCGGTCTGCTTGGTGTGTATTACTGGCGCTACACCCAACGAAGCATTCCCGATTTAACCATCCGCATCCTGCTCGCCGCTGGGTTCCTGTGGTGGCTGATCGGAACCCCGTGGACCGCCACGCGGGTTGGGTGGCTGCTCGGGCTCATCGTACATCTCACGATCTCGAAAACCGAGCTGCTGTATTGGGGGGCGGCGCTCTTTACGTGGCGGATTATCCCGCTGATCACCGCGATTACGGCGGATGTGCTGACGAGCACGCAAGGACTGCTCACCGTAGCGTATCGGCTGCGCTGGAACTGGATTGTCGGCGGTGATGCTATTGAGCGTCTTCCCGCCTCGATCATCCAATGGATTCAACCAATCACGGTGCTGTGGGTCCGCTTCCGATCCAGTGGAACGCCAGAAGCCCTCCTGCCGGCGTTCCCACCGTGGACCACACGCGCCACCGTGATCATCGTCATCGTGGGAATCATTGCCCTCGGCACCGAGCGGGCGTTCCGGTATGTCTGGCGTGATTTCAAGATTGTGTGGAACCATCGCCCCTTCTAAGCTCGCGACTGGCGCACGTGTGAGATAGCCACATGCACGCCGATCTTCAGTGGGACAGGATTATGTTTTCGTCCCATGCGAAAGGAACCGTGTATGGATGTGCTTTCAATCCTCGTGCCCATTGCCGTCATCCTCTCGATCCCGACCTATCTGTGGCTGAAGGAGCGCGGCCGGCGCAAACATGCGGAGGCCGCGCTCGCATGTCTGGGTCCACGCCCACAGGCTCCGGCCAAAGCATCCACCTTCGTTCCGTGGCTCGAAGACGCGGACGATGATGCCGAGCCTCCACCGGCAGCGGCTCAGCCAGCAGCCGCGCAGCTGGCACACCCAGTGGAACTGCCGCCGCAGGTGCCTGTTGCGCAGATCACCCGGCCGCTGCTGGCTGAGCCGCTCCAGGATCTCGCCACACCAGCGCCAGCCACGCCGCAGGACGCTTGGGTGGTGGATCGCTCCCCACCCGCAGGGATTTACGCCGTTCGCCAGGCCTTAGACGCAGCCACAGACGATCCCTATGCCTTTGGGGTGATGTGGGTCAAGCCGAAAGCGGGCGGCGATCGGGCGCTGGTGTACGCAAGCCTGGCGGATGGTCCGACCAAGGTCAATTTCCTGCTCGGCACCGGCGAGCCGGAGCACGGCAAGAACGTGCTCATTGATCACATGCTGATTCCACTCTTGCAGCGCGCCACGCCAAACCAACTGCGCGTCTGCGTGTTTGATGGCACGCGCGCCGATGGAGCCCTGACCCGCGGCTTGCCACACAACTGGATTGAGCCGTTGCTGATCGAAGCCGATGTCGCCCTGGGTATGCGTGCGTGGCGACTGGAACGGCGCCGGCGCGAGGCCCTGCTCGACCAGTACGGCGTGACCAAGTGGGAGCGTCTGCCGGATCACGCCCGCCCACCCATGCTGCTTTTCGTGGTCAACGAGCTGACGGTGTTAGCGAAGGGGATGACTGCCAAAGCAGGACGGTTCGAAGATTGGATCGATGTCGAGCTGAAGGCTATGCGCAAATGTGGCATGCGCGCCTGGCTGTTCACCCAAAACGTGAGCGGGATGCAAACCAATTGGCGGGATAACTGCTCCATGAAACTGGCTGGGTATCAGCCGGTCGACCGGCTGGCAGAACCGAATACCGGGCTGAACGCCGCTGAAATCCGAAAGGCGGGCGCGCTGGCACCCAACGAGCTGATCGAGCGGGGGATGTTTACCCTGATTGAGAAAGGGAGCGTCATCACCGGCCGGACCAGCTACCTTGACGATGATGAGCGCGTTGCTGCGTTTCGTGCCCTGGGTCCGGGCAGCCCGCGCTATGTCACCACGGTGGTGCACGAGCTGACGCAGCAGCTCGGCGAGGATGATGCCCCAAGCAGTGCCGCACCACCAGCTCCAGCTCCGATGATGCCAGCTCAGAACTTTGCGGATATGCCACTCGACGATCAGTTCTCGGTGATTCGCGGCTGGTCAAACCAGGGGCTCACCGGGAATGAAATGCTGGAGCGTATGAAGCCCATCCAGCGCCAGCGCGGGCAAGCCATTATTCGGGATGCGCTCGGACGACAAAAAGCACTGTTACTTGGTGTGGAGGAAGCAGCATGAGTGTACCTGTTCCAATGACCCCGCCCCAATTGACCTTGCCCCAGTGGTGGGACCAAGTTGCGACCGAGCAGGAACAGCGCGTCCTGCTCGCAAGGATTGGCGTCACGATCGATGCGGCCGGCGTGCCGTGGGCCTTTCTCCCGCGCGCGGTGCAAACGTCACTTATCACGCGATTTGGGGTGAAAGAAAATGCCAGCCCACAACGTTAGATGGGGTGAGTCGCTGAATGAAGAGGAACACATGATCGACAATCAGGCACAAGAAACGGCAACGGAAGCACTTAGGCACCTCCTGGCCTATGCGACCGAGCTGGGCGTGATCATTGATGTTCCTGAGACGTTCCCAGGCACAGGCTCCATCAGCTATCACTTCCATGACGAGGATGGGTGCCACCTGGACAGCCGCATGGATGGATTTGCCTCCATTTCGGCAGCCCTGATTGCCGGGCTGGCCGCCTATCACGAGCGCCTGACCCAAAGCGCCTTGCAGCCGTACTTCCAGGTGATGGATGCGCTTGAAGACGCGGGCGTGCAGATTTCACCCAGCCCAGAAGCCTGCTTCCAATATACCCTGCCAACCGGATGCTCCGCCGCAGGGTTCGCGTCGGAAGGAGCGGCCCTCTGCGCCGCCATTCGACATATGCTGAACCATACTGCTCGCACAGCGAGTGGCATGGCGCGGTCACGGGCACTGGCCGCGTAATCCTCTACCCTCCTCGGCATCCTCACGGGCCTCATCCCTTCCCAAACGACGCCCCGCATGGCTGTTGGTCATGCGGGGCGTTCCCACTCCAAACCAGTTCTGCCCCTGCCAATATGGACCCAAAGCCGCCAGAGAACTGGTTCCATTGGCAGAACCAGTTCTGGGAACCGCCTTCGGGAACCAGATGGAACTGGCTCTTGACGTACCGGTACGTACCGTGCTATACTCCAAGCGCGACATCGGTACATTCCGGTACAAAGCATGAAGGGAGTCAACCATGCCGATCAAAGTGGGAGCAGATCTGGGAAATGCGGAATCCATGCTGGCGTGGGGCGCGCGCCAGCGGAGTCTGAAACGACTGCCGTCGTACCTTGGATCCGGGGCGGCGGCAGAGCTGAATCGCCTCGCAGCTGGGGGACGGAGCGAGGCAGCCGGGGTAGCGGCTGACCTGGTGCTCGTCTACGAAGGCGTCGAACTGTTCGTCGGGGATCTGGCCATCCGGCAGAGCCAAGATGCCACGAGCGGGCGTGGGGACGTGGGTCGCTATTGGAGCGGCCACACCAAGCGCCTGTTCCTGACTATGTGCGGTCAGGCGTGGCCCGGCCAGCATATGCAACTCTACGTCGTCACCGGTCTCCCGGTGGAAGTCTGGAGCGAAGAGAACGCGGCCAAAGTCGCACACAATCTGATGGGTATGAGCGAGTATGTGTTGGGTGGCCAGAAGCAAAAGACCACCGTGCTTGGCGTGCTGGTAGTTATGGAAGGGGCGGGGGCCGGTGCACAGCTCGGCGGGGACGATCCCGATCTGG
>LJCR01000649.1 GCA_001399705.1 Kouleothrix aurantiaca | reverse complement strand
GGCGCGGTGAGCGTGTTCCAGGCGTCGTCGAAAAACAAGTGGAAGCTCGCGGTCTCGTAGTCGATCACACGATCGAGGAAAATATGCACCAGCTCGGCCAGCCGCCTGCGCAGGCGCGGATGTTCCCAGACATGGAGCAGCGCGGTGTAGGCTTCCATTACGTGCAAGAGCGTGTTCATCGACTTGCGGCAGTTCGGCTCTTTGTCACTCAGGCGCATGTCGGCCAGCGCGCCCCATTCGCCGGCGCATCCTTCGATGTAGCCGCCGTGGCGCAGGTCGTGGGCGTGGCGCTCCAGCAGCACGAACCGCGTGCGCGCCAAGTGGAGGCTCACGGCGTCGCCAGTGGCGCGATGAAAGGCGGCCAGCCCGTAGATCGCAAAGGCCTGGGCGTAGGTGTGTTTGCGCGTGCTCAGAGGGCGGTTGAAGGGGTCGAGCATCCAGTGCACGCCGCCGTTGCGCGCATCCCAGAAGTGGTTGCACAGGGCATCGAGGGCGTGGCGCGCGGTCGCGAGGTAGCCGGCGTGGCGGTACAGGCGATAGGCTTCAGCGTAGGTCCACAGGATGCGCGCGCACAGCACCGCCGAGCGCGGCTGGTCGTCGCGCAGGTACAGGCTGTTGCTGAGCGCGCCATAGAATCCGCCCTTGCTGTGATCGACGACATGCGCGCTCCAGAAAGGCAGGATGTTCCCGCGCAGCTCGCGCTCGATCCGTGCGCGGAGGCCGGCCTGCGTGCCGACGGCCCGTTCAGCCAGGGCAGTGATTTCGCTCATACGCAGCCCCGTTCTTTTTCAAAGCGCCGTTGGAATGCGAACCATTAGGACGCCAAGGCACGATAGCAAGAGCAAAATGGGTGGGCCACAGAGCGCACAGAGAGCACTGAGGGTGATTATCAAAATTCGAAGCCCGGTGTTCTCTGTGGCCCAACACTCCTGCGCCTTGCTATGGCAGCACAATTTTTGGCCGTTTCGGTGCCATTTTGTGCCTACGCGCCACCCTCGCCAAACGTGTCCCACAGCGAGCGCACGCGCAGCGCCGCCCGCGCCTGCTCGATCGTCCAGCCCTGCGGTAGCGGGCATGTCACACCCACAAAGCGCGCGGCTGGCAAGTCGAAATAGTTGTCGCTGAACACGACGTCGGCGCCTTCCAGCGAAAGCTCGACAAATCGCGCCAGCGAGCGCGCCTTCAGCTCGATCATCAACTGCTGGCCGACCGGATCAATATCGACGGCGATCTGCGGCGCGGCCAGGCGCAGGTGCTTGCTGGGAATGAAGGGCGTGACGCTGCGCTGGCGGCATTCGCCACCGCACCACAGCTCGCACACCAGCACGGCGTCGCGGCGCGCATCGCCCGCCAGATCGGCCGCGAAATCGAGTGTTTCGAGCGCGGTGGCGGCCAGCGGCGCGGCCTGCACCGGGATGCGCCCACTGCGCAGCGCCTCGCCGGCCAGCGTTTCGAGCGTCCAGCGCAGTTCGCCAAACCAGGGCTTTGGCTGGTCGTTCGCCACAAACAGCCCCGCGCCGTCGGCACTTTCTTGCACCGACAGCGCAACTGGCGCGAAGAAGCGGCGCGAGCCATACTGAAGCGCCTTCCAGCGCCCAAAATAATCGATGCTCGACCACGACGCGACCGGCCAGCAGTCGTTGAGCTGCCAGTACAGCGTGCCGCTGCACATGGGGTCGCGCCGCCAGTGCTCCACGCCAATGCGCATCCCTTCAAGCTGCAGCACCTGGCTCAGGTAGGCCAGCGACGCGAAGTCGTGCGGCAGGCGGAAGTGCGCGGCGGTGTAGGTGATGATCTTGCCGTTGCCGGCCAGGTTGCGCTGGTGGTGCTCCATGATGTACGAAGTCAGGTTCCAGTCTTCGGGCGCGGCGTAGCTCGCCACCGTGGGCATGCTCGGCAGCGACTGGAAGCCAAATTCGCTCACAAAGCGCGCGCGCGTGTCGCGGTAGCGCTCGAATGGGTGCATGTGATGCCACACGCTCCACTGGTGGATGTCGCCGCGCGTGCCGTCGCCGGGCTTGTCGAAGTTGCCGCCCGACGATGGCGAGCTGGGCCAGTAGGGCAGGTCGGGGTCGGCGGCGGCGACCCAGGTGGCCAGCGTGTGCTGGAAGAACTGGTTGTAGGCCGCCTTCAGGTCGGCGTGCGCGGGTGTGTCCCAGCCGCCCCACTCGACCCACGCGCCCTCGATTTCGTTGTTGCCGCACCACAGCGCCATGCAGGCGCGGTGCCGCAGGCGGGCGACATTCTGCTGCACCTCGATTTCCACATTATCGAGAAAGGGCTGCTCGTCGAGCGGGTAGCTCGAACAAGCAAACATGAAATCCTGCCACACCAGCAGCCCGAGGCGGTCGCAGGCGTCGTAGAAGGCTTCATCTTCGTAATAGCCGCCGCCCCATACGCGCACCATGTTGTGGTGGGCTTCGGCCGCCGCGCCAAGCAACTTGTTGTACTCGCGGGCGGCGACGCGGGTGGGGAAGGAGTCGGCGGGAATCCAGTTCGCGCCCTTGGCAAACACGCGCACGCCATTCACCACAAACGTGAACGACTCGCCCCACTCGTCGGGTTGGCGGCGCAGCTCAAGCGTGCGCAGGCCCACCTGCAAGCTGCGGCGGTCGAGCAGTTCGTCGCCCGCGTGGAGGCTGATTTCGGCGCGGTACAGCGGCTGCTCGCCGAGGCCGTTCGGCCACCACAACTGTGGCTGCTCGACATCCAGCTCCAGCGTGCCAGCCGCCCCGTCGAGCGCGATCTCGGCGCTCTGGGTGCGGCCGCCGGGCGCGGTGAGGCGCAGCGTGGCGCGCAATGCCGCATCGCTCCAGCGCTCGGCGCGCACGCCCACGCTCAGCGACACGCGACCGTCGGCGTGGCACTGGCGCAGGTGGAGGTCGTCGATGCGCGCCGCGCCGTAGCCTTCCAGGCGGATGTCGCGCCACACGCCGATGGCCGGCAGCATGGGGCCCCAGTCCCAGCCAAAGTGGCAGGGCGCTTTGCGCAGGTGCGGGCCGCCGTGGATCACAAACGGGTCGCCGACGACAATCATGGGGCGCTGAGCATCGCGCTCGGCGCCCCATG
>LJCR01000648.1 GCA_001399705.1 Kouleothrix aurantiaca | reverse complement strand
CCTTGATACTCGGCAGGCGCGCCAGCCCAACTTCAAGGAAGCGGTTGCCGGGGCTGACCAGCCGCACCGTCGTGCCTTCGCCAAGCGTGCTCACCGCCCAGGCGCGGTCGTCGGTGGGCAGCGCGTCGGCCGCGCCAGTATCCACCAGGCGCGCCTCAGCTTTGCGCACCTGCGCGGGCACTTCCACCACCACCGACTGATCAGCGCCGGGCGCGAGCGCTAGGTTGTAGGCGTTGAACAGCTGATCGTCGAGGTAGAGATCGAGGCGTCGCGCAACCTGATTCGGCCCGTAGTTCGTTGCCTGGGCGAAGAGCGTTTGGCCGGCCGGGCTGGGCTGCATCGCCATCGCGCTCAGTGCCACGTTGTCGCGGCTATTCCCGACCGGGAAGTAGCGCACAGTGGCCGGCACCGGCTGGAGCGTTTCGAGCGAGGGGACATTGCCGTCGGAAATGATTGCAATCTCGCTATCGGCGGTGCGCGCGGTCAGCGCGGCGGCCAGCGTCAGCGCCTGCGTCAGGTCGCTCCCGCCGCCGGTGCGCAGCTGGATGCCTTCAATCGCGTCGCGCAGCTGGCGGCGGTCGGTGCTGGCCGACACGAGGTTTTCGGTCTGGCCGCCGGCCGCGATCACGGTTGCGCGGCCATCGTCGGGCAGCTGCCCGATCAGTGTGAGCGCCTGCCGCTTGGCCGCATCAAGGCGCGTGGGCGTGCCATCGGCCGCGCCCATGCTGGCCGAGCGATCCACGACGATGATCAGGTTCTTGCCCGCGATGCCATTGGTGAGAAAAAAGGGCCGCGCCAGCGCCAGCACCAGCAGGAGCAGCAGCAGCAGTTGCAGCAGCAGCAGGAGGTTGCGGCGCAGCTTCTGCCACGGCGCGTTGGCCTCGACATCGCGCACGACCCGCTGCCACAGAAATGTGGACGACACGCGGCGCTCTTCGCGGCGCAGCTTCAGCAGGTACATGGCCACGATGATCGGGCCGAGAACAAGCGCGCCAATCAGCGCGAGTGGTGTCAGAAAAGCCATAGTGTATACCAGGAGTCAGGAGCCAGTATTCAGGAGTCAGGATGCAGTATTCAACATTCTGATTTCTGGATCCTGACTTCTGACAGCTATCGTAATGCCCCGCGGCGCCGCAGGTTGCCAAGCACAAAATCCTCAACCGGCACCGCAGTGTCGGCGAAGATGTAGTTGATGCCGCGCCCGCTGCAAAAGCTCTCGATCTCGGCGCGCCACTCGCGCAGGTGCTCGTCGTACTGGCGCAGCACCTCAAGGTCGGCGGTGATTTCGAGCGCCGGGCCGCCCTCCGCATCCAGCAGGCGAAAGTCGCCGTCGATGTCGGGGCGCAGCTCCTGCGGGGCCAGCGTATGCACCACCGTGATCTCGAACGGGCGCGCGGTGAGCGTGCGCAGCGCTTCTTTCCACTCGGGGTCCATCAGATCCGAGCAGAGCAGCAGCGGGCCGACATTGCGCGCGGTTTGCACATAGCGCTTGGCGGTGGCCTGCAGGTTGCCACCCGCCCCGCCGGGCAGCTTCTGAATGAAATCGAACAGGGGCAGGGCACCGCGCTTGCCGCGCACGCTGGGCAGCTGCTGGCCCTTGCCGGCCGCCAGCGCCGTCACCGTCACGCGGTCGAGGCTGGAAAGCGCGATATAGCCAAACGCTGCCGCCACGCGCCGGGCGTAGAGCAGCTTGTTCGGCTCGCCCCAGTCCATCGAGGCGGTGTTGTCGAGCAGCAGGTGGATGGTCAGTTCTTCCTCGGCCACCATCAGCTTGAGGAAAAAGCGCTCCATGCGCGCGTACAGGTTCCAGTCGATCTGGCGAATGTCGTCGCCGCGCGCATAGGGGCGGAAATCGGCAAACTCCACCGAGCTGCCCCGGCGCGGGCTGCGGCGCTCGCCCTGCATGTCGCCCGCCATCGCGCGGCGCGTCAGCAGCGCCAGCCGGTCGAGCTTGCGCAGAAATGTTGGGTCGAATAAGGGTGCCGGGGCGACAGTCATGCCTTGTGTCTACTTTCGTGTGCTGCAGGCAGAGTGGGCTCAGAACAGGCAAGCGCACCCTTCGATGCGCGCTTTGCGCTACTCAGGATGCGCGTTCACGCTGCCAGCAATTTCGCTGCTACGAGAGCGGCGTGAGCGTTGGCGCGGGCTGGGCCGAACCCGCCGCGCGGCGCACCAGCACCATTCCGATCAGGCCACCGCCCAGCGCGGCAATTAGCTGCAGCAGCAGCAGACGCGGGTCGATCAGTGGCTGGATGCTCGGGTAGGGGCCGAAGGCTGCACCAAGCTGGCAGGCCACCAGCAGCACACCCACTGCCAAACCCGGGGCCGGGGCCGCACGGCTGGCCCAGCGCGCCGCCACAGTGCCACCAAACGCGGCCCAGAGCGGCAGCAGCACAATCGCCACCGCCGCAGTGTTTAACGTAACAGCAAGTGCAAAGGTTCCAGCATCAAGCGCCAGCCCCAGGGCCAGCGCAACTACCACAGCGGGGATACGCACCACCATTTTTGCTCCGCTCGGCTATGCAGGCGAAGCTGGCCTACTCGGTCTTAACCGTTTCGACCAGCTGGCGAATCACATCGTCGGGATTGATGCCCTCGGCCTGTGCCTCGAAGTTCAGGATGATGCGGTGGCGGAGTGCGGGCAGGGCAGCCAGTTTCAAATCGGCGAACGCCACATTGAAGCGCCCGTCGAGCAGGGCCATAATTTTGCCGGCCAGAATCAGCGCCTGCATGCCGCGCGGGCTGGCGCCATAGCGCACATACTGGCGTGTCACGGCGGGCGTGCTGGCATCGGTTGGGTGCGTGGCGGAGATCAGGCGGGCGGCGTAGGCCAGCACGTGGCTGGCGATCGGCACGCTGCGGGCGAGACGCTGCATCGCCACAATCAGCTGCCCGTTAGCAACCTTGCGCGTCTGCGGGGCGCGCTCGCTGGTGGTGCGGTTGGCGATCTCTACCAGCTCGGCAGTGCTGGGGAACGGCACCAGAATCTTGAAGAAGAAGCGGTCGAGCTGCGCCTCCGGCAGCGGGTAGGTGCCTTCCATCTCCAGCGGGTTCTGCGTCGCCAGCACA
>LJCR01000647.1 GCA_001399705.1 Kouleothrix aurantiaca | reverse complement strand
GAGCTATCGATATTGCGCTGCAACAGCTCGTAGAATGCCATCGCGTCGGAGCCGGAAAGATGCCCCTGCGCCAGCATATCGGCGGCAAGCACCAGCACCGTCAGGCTTTGCGAAAGGTCGGTAAGCGCGGTCGATGTGATCACGCGCATCTCGCGCAGCTCGTGCATGGTCGATTCGGCCTGGCGGGCATTAGGCTGCAGCCATTTGCGCAGCGAAGGCCGAGCCAGCACATTTGGCTCGTTGATAATCAGCGCAGAAAAGTGGCGGAGCGCTTCCAACGCCTGGGCGAGCTGGCCAAACAAGCCCTGCAATGTCTCGCGTGCTTCGCCGCTCAGCAAAAAGCCCGATGCAGAAATGCTGCGCGTCGGCGCGGAAACGCCGCTGTTCGCGAGAGATGCTGGTGTGGCTCCGACAGAGCGTGGTAGTGTCATTTTCCACCTTCCTGCTCGCAAGAATGGAGCAACATGGCAGCCGAGGTGGCAATATTGGTCAACATGGGAGTGATTATACCGAGCACTGCGCTTTCCATGCAACGCACCCATGGTCCTATCATGCACAGTACTTATGTCTTGTAGGGGAAAATAGCTTGGAGACGCCGCGCGTTTGCGCTATAATCCAATTTCGTCGTCGCACGCAGGGGCATCGCGCATGATCAATAATCGCCGGCCGGGCAGTTCCTGGCTTCTCTTTCTTCTGATAGGAATGATTATTATTCTTTCGGGCACCCTGGCCTTGCGCTGGGAAATTTTGTTTCCGCCCGATTCAGCCGCCGCGCAGCCGGCCTTCACGGTGCGCCTGCCCACCGCCGCCGTGCGCGCCGCCGATGCGCCAGCCCAGGTGGCGGTAAAACCGGGCGCAGCTATTGCGGTGGCCGACTCGGTCAATCTGCCCGCCGCACCCGCAGCTGCCGCGCCAACCGTGCTGCCCGCCACGCCCGCGCCCGAAATTCTGCCCACGCCAACGATCACGCCAGTGCCGCTGAGCGAGGTTGGCGCGCCCAGCCAGCCAATCCCGACGCTGATGCCAACGCCTGCCGATGCGCCGCCCGCGCAGCCGGGCACCGCTGCGGGCGCGCCGGTGGCGGTGCCGATCCTGATGTATCACTACATTCGCACGGTCGACCCGAACGCCGACCCGATGGGCTACAATCTTTCGATTACGCCCGAGGAGTTCGAGCAGGAAATTGGCTGGCTGCAGGCGCAGGGCTACACCGCCGTGACCATGGCGACGGTGCAGGCGTGCTTACGCGGCGAGGGCTGCCCGGCCAATCCAGTCGCGCTCACTTTCGACGACGGCTACGAGGACGCGTTCACCAATGCGCTGCCCACCCTGCAGCGCCACGGCATGATCGGCACGTTTTATATTGTCAATGCGTTTGCCGGCCAGCCCGGCTATATGAGCTGGGAACAGATTGCGCAGATGCGCGATGCGGGAATGGAGATCGGCGCGCACTCGGTTAGCCACCTCAACCTGACCACGCTCGACCAGGCGACGGCGACGGATGAGATCGCGCGCTCGAAAGGTGAGCTGGACGCGCGCCTGGGCATCAATGTCACCAGCTTCTGCTACCCGGCCGGTTTCTACGATGGCGCTATCGAGGGAATTGTGCAGGCGGCCGGCTACAGCAACGCCACCACCACGCGCTGGGATGGCGACTACAGCGACATACTAGCCCTGCCGCGCCGGCGCGTCGCGGGCGGCACCAGCCTCGACGGCTTTGCGGGCATTGTTGCGGGCGGATAACCCGGTTGAAGTTCGTTTTGGTTGCTGAGACGAAAGACGAAGGACGAATGACCAAAACAGTGTTGGTCGTTCGTCCTTCGTCCTTCGTCTTTCGTCACACTGCGTTAGCGCCCCGCCGCGCCTTTGGCAAGCTGCCGCCACGCCAGGTAGGAATAGCCGAACGAGAAGACCAGGATCACGGCCACGCCCGCCAGCACAATCGCGGCAGTAAGCTCGAATGGCAGCAGCGCGCCGGCCAGCACAAACAGCAGCCCAATTGCCACGAACAGCCGCCCGCCCGCGCGATGCGTGCGCCGCCAGACCTCCGGGTCGGCCAGCGTCCAGGGCGTGCGGATGCCCACAAACCAGTTCGGCTTGATGCGCCCCAGCTCGTTGCCCAGCGCCGCAAACAGCAGCCCCACGCCAGCGATCACGATGCGCGGCATAGGAATGTTCCAGCCCAGCGCGACGCCAAGCATGCCAACATGCAGCAGCGCCAAGAACAGCATCAGAATGTTGACGAACAGCTGCAGCGTGCCGGCAAATGCCGCATACGAGTCGTGGCGCGGGTCGATGCGCGGCAGCACGAGCATCAGCAGCCAGACGAGCGTCGCCAGCGCTGGCGTGAAAAGCGCGCCCCAGGTACGGCTCATTGTGCCATTGACCTGGCCATCAACGCCCCAGTGGCTTGGAACGATCGCTGGCAGGCGGCCGTAGACAGCAGCGCTGAACGCCAGCATGGCAAGAATACAGATTGGCGCAAGCCATCGATTACGCATGATTGTCCTCCCCCACGCGCAGCAGCTGCAAGATTTCCTGAAGAAATTCCTGCACCACTGTGCTGTTCAGTGAATACACAATTGTCTGGCCGTTGCGCTCGGCGCGCACCAGGTCGGCATTTTTCAGCACGCTCAGGTGGTGCGAAACACTCGGAGCTGAGATGTCGAAGCGCGCCGCCAGCTCACCCGCAGTTTTGTCGCCCTCGCCCAGCATCTGCAAAATTTCGCGCCGCTTCGGGTCGGCCAGCGCTTGTAATGTTCGTGTGAGTGATAGTTCCATAGATATTTAGCCAACTGTCTAAATGTCAACTTCAGTATATCATACGTTTTTCGCCGCAACAAGTTGCGCGGTGGGAACTATCTTTTTTTGGCCATGACTTTCGCTCAAGCCGATTTTACGCCTGCGGCGAGCAAGGAAGACGATCCTTTTCTTGCCACTTTTTTGCGCTACGGCGCAAAAAAGTGACAAGGGCTGTTTCGAGCCGCTGCTGCAAGCGAAAGTCGCGTTGACGTCGGTCGTCACAGCTAGGATGGTCTGCGGCCCTCCAAACCACCTGCCGAGAAGGTGTAGGAA
>LJCR01000646.1 GCA_001399705.1 Kouleothrix aurantiaca | reverse complement strand
GTATTCAGCTGCTCAAGCAGGCTCTCGGCAGCGCGGTAGGTTTGCGCCAGCAGCGCCTGGCGCTCGTCGGGGGGAACGAAGTCGCCAGGCATCATCAGCATGTCGATGCCCATGATAACGCCGGTGAGCGGCGTGCGCAGATCGTGCACCAGCATGTGCAGCATATCGTCGCGCATCTGCTCCAGCTCGACGCGCGCGCTAATATCCCGAAATGATACGACCGCCCCGGCGGCAACGCCTAGGCCACGCAGCGGGGCATAGGCCCACTCGAAATGGCGGCCGTCGGCCAGCTGGCAGATGCCAGTTCTGGCGACGCGTGGCTGGGCCTGCCAGGCTTGCACAAGCTCGCGAAATGTCTCGGCAGGAATAAGGCGCCGCTCGCGGGTATAACGCACCCGCCGAAACCACAGCGCCGGCCGGCCCACAATGCCTTTTTCCGGCACTGAAAACATGCGCTGCGCTGAGCGATTGATGAGCCGCACGCGCGCGTCAGCGTCGATTACCAGCACCGCATCGCTGATCGACTCAAGCACCGTGCGCAGATCGTTGCGCGCCTGCTGGACGGACGCAAACATGCGGCTGTTCTGGAGCGCCGCCGCGACCTGCCCGGCAAAGGTCGAGGCGAAACGCAGATCGGCCTGGGTGTAGTGACGGGGGCGGTTTGCGTAGAAGTTCAGTGTACCTATGTCGCTGCCGCCGTTCCGCAGAGGCACGATCAAGGCCGATCGCATTCCCGCGGGCGCGTCGGCCTTGCTGAGCTCATGCACGATCAGGGCGTGACCGTTCACCAGGGACTGGCCGATCGCGCCCGCCTCGCGCGCATACACTCGTCGGCGCGCATCATCTTGCTCGCCCAGCAGCGCTACCTCCTGGTAGCTTGCGCCGTCGCTGCTGGACAGCGCAACCGAGCAGTACTGGAAATCGAGCAGCCAGCGCGCCTCGCGCGTTACAACCTGCAGCACGCCTTCAAATGAAAGGTCGCTCTGCATTGCCAGCGTTACTTCGTTGAGCGCAGCGAGACGCGCCGAAAGCGCCTGTGCCTCGACGAGAAGCGAGCGAACCTGTTGAGCCAGCGCAGCTGAGTCTAGCTCGTGCAGCTGGTTTTCAAGCGATGATATCGGGCGGACAATACGGCGCGGCATATCCTACCCAAGCTGATCGATCGGAACACGAGCACTATCCGTATATGCATTCACCGACGAAAACATATCGGCGGTTGCAATCACTTCAAAGATCTCTTCGTCGCTCAGATGATGCTTGCGCAAGGCTGCATAGTCATCTTCACTGATCTGAAGCGGGTCGGTGGCAGCAAGCAGGCCAAAGCGCAGGATACTCTTGTCGCGCTCGGGGAGTGGGCAGTTTTCGTAGTCGCGCACCAGCATGTGCAGCAGCTCTTCCGACATGCCCAGCGCGCTCAGGCCGTGCAGATGCACGCGCAGCGCGTACTCGCTGCCATTTGCCTGCGAGATCAGGACACCAACCATTTCCTTGAGCGTGCGCGGCAGGTAGCCTTGCAGAATGGTCGCCCGGAATTTATTCCAGTTGGCGCGGAGGAGTGTTGGGCGAATGGCCATGGATTTAAAGATGTTCGGCACCATACCAAAGCCAAGCTCGCGCCGAATCTCATCATACACTGCTACCACTTCAGGATCGGTCGCTTCTTCTTCGGATATGAGCGGAAACGTGTTCATGCCTGTCTCCTTACTATATGGTTGCATAGATGCAGGCGAATCGTGGCATGGCTATGGTACCCCGAAATGGAGCAAGAAAGAAGAGAAGAACTCGCTCAAAGCAAAAACAATATGCGATCATCGCTCGTAATCCCGCATGCTGCACGCGCGACGATGCGGTAGGACGCTTCGGCACGGGTTGAAACTGTGCAAGGATTGCATGGCCCAGTTCGGGACGCGCAGGGCTGCAACGTGCAAACGCAGCGCCTGCCGAGTGAAGGGCTAGCTCGGCAGGCGCTGCTTCTGGGACGAGCAGGAATGGTTCGCCTTAGTGTGCATGCATCCGCAGGTAATCAAGTACGCTTTGTGTAGCCGGGTCGATGGGCGCAACACTCGATGTGCTGTGCGCCCGAATATAGCCAAGAATTCCCTGTGTCGCAGCATCGGGCGGCACGGCGGCTGCGTTCAGCGCCTCGTGCGCCCGGATGTAGTTTTGCGTTGCTGGAAGCGCTGGGTTAACCGCCGCTGGTGCGTTCAGCGCCTCGTGCGCCTGGATGTAGCGCATGACGCTGGGCGCGGCTGGATCTGGCAGCGCCACAAGCACGGCCGGCGTGCGGCGCGATGCCTGCCAGTAGGCCACCCCCACCGCCACCAGCACAAGAATGGCCACCGCCACCACGATTTCTACCCATCGCTGGTTGCGCCAGCTTTTCCGAAGCGACGGCTGAAGCTGTAGATGCGCTTTCATGGTGTTCCTCCAATGCACTCACAGTTCGTATTCCCTGAATGCATTACACCATGTCTGCGCTTAGGGCAGGGGCAGGTTTACCAGACAGAAACCAAGACAAAAAGTGGTACAAAAAACGCGGGAGCAGCTTTCGCCGCCCCCACGCCCAACACCTCTGGGAAACTCTGACGCTAGCGCCCTGCCATCGGCACAAAAATACGCCCGCCCGTGGCCGCCACTGGCCCCCGCACGCGCACGCTGATTGGCGCGCCGTCGCTCACCAGGCCGGTTCCATCAGCCGCATGATACTGGCTGTTAAGCAAGGCCGTGCCGGGCGGGGCATTCGCCGCTACACGCACCACCAACGAGCGCGTTATTGTGGTGTTGGCCGCAAATGGCGCAACCGACCAGCTCACTTTTCCATTCGCAAGCGTGCCGCCATTCGAGGCGCTGACAAATTGTGTGTACGGCGGCAACACGTCGGTCAGGGCGACCGCACTGGTGACATTACGGTTAGCGCTGAGCGACAGAGTATAGGTGAGCAAGCCGCCTGGGTTCACTTCGACAGCGGGGTTTGCGCTACCCGTGAGGAGCAGCTGGCCGTTTGCACCGAGCGCGCCAGCGACGGCCAGCTCAAACGGCTGGCTCTTGACTGGCACGTTGTAGCCGCGCCCGCGAACC
>LJCR01000645.1 GCA_001399705.1 Kouleothrix aurantiaca | reverse complement strand
GCACCGGGTCGGGCATGAGCGGCTCGCGGAACGGGCAGTTCAGATGCACCGGGCCGGCCGGCCCGCGCACAGCGGTGGCGACGGCGCGGCCCGCCACGGTGCGCACATAGCGCAGCAGGTCGGGCATTTCGGTCGGCTCGGCCATGTCGACAAACCACTTGGCGTGCTTGCCAAACAGGTCGATCTGGTCGATCGTCTGCGGCGCGCCCACGTCGCGCAGCTCGTGCGGGCGGTCGGCGGTGAGCACAAGGAGCGGCACGCGCGCATAGAACGCCTCGACCACAGCCGGCATGAAGTTCGCTGCCGCCGTGCCCGAGGTGCAGACCAGCGCCACAGGCGCGCGCTGCGCTTTCGCCATGCCAAGGGCAAAAAACCCAGCCGAGCGCTCATCGATATGCAGCCACAGCCGCGCCGCCGGGTGGCGCGCAATCGTCAGCGCCAGCGGCGTCGAGCGCGAGCCGGGGCAGACGCAGAAGTGGCGCACGCCCGCGCGCACCAGCTCGTCCACCAGCGCGCCAACCGTTGCCGAAAGAGCCTCGTTCGCAGCCATTCCCATTCTCCTAACCACAGAGGCACAGAGAACACCGAGACCAGGGTTGATCTCCTGTGCGCTCCGCGCCTCTGTGGGGCAACAACGCCGTTCCGTCTTGACTTGTGCGTTACGCGCCGCCGCCCAGCACCGAGAGCATCGGGCGCAGCTTCAGGCACGACTCGGCGTACTCGCGGGCTGGGTCGGAGCCGGCGACGATGCCGCAGCCGGCGAACAGCACCGCCTGCGAGCCACGCAGCAGCGCCGAGCGGATGGCGACCGCAAACTCGCCCTCGCCGCGCGCGTCGATCCAGCCGACCGGCGCGGCATACCAGCCGCGATCCATGCCTTCATACTCGCGGATCATCGCCATTGCCGGCTCGCGCGGCGTGCCGCCCATTGCCGGCGTCGGGTGCAGGCGCTCGACCAGATCGAGAATATTGCGCCCGCGCGACACCCGCCCGACGATTGGCGTGAACAGGTGCTGGATGTTGCGCAGCTTCATCAGCGAAAGCGGGCCAGTCGAAAGCCTGCCGCCGCAGACCTCGGCCAGGTTGTCGCAGATCGCGCGCACCACAAACTCGTGCTCGGCGCGGTCTTTCGCGCTGGCCAGCAGCTCCTCGCCAAGCTGCGCGTCTTCTTCGGGCGTTGCGCCGCGCGCGATCGAGCCGGCCAGGCAGGTGGCGCGCACATTTTCGTGGCGCAGCCGCACCAGCCGCTCGGGCGACGCGCCCAGAAAGCAGCGCTCGCCGCGCGCCACCGCGAACAGGAAGCAATCGTTATACTGCACGCGCAGCCGGTTCAGCACGCGCGCCGGGTTAAACACCGTGCGGCCCTGCACGCGGTACTGCCGCGCCAGAACCACTTTGCCCAGCTCGCCGCCGCGCAGGTTGCGCTCGACCTCGCGCACGATTTCCTGCCAGGCGGCGGCCTCGGGCACATCTTCGGCCTGGCGGATCGTGCCGGGCGCCATGGGCGCAAGCTCGCCGTCGCCATCAAACAGCTCGTAGACGCGCTGCGCCTTTTCGGTTTCGGCGGCCAGCGTGCTTTCAGGCGTAATCACGCTATTGATGGTCAGCCAGTTTGCGCCGTCGGCGCGCGTCAGCAGAAAGCGCGGCAGCAGCATCAGGCCGTCGGGGAAGCCGGCCCACAGCTCGGTGGGTGGGCGCAAGGGATCGAAAGAAAAGCCGCCCATCAGGATCGGGCCAGTGCCCATCATACCGAACGGATCGTCGAGCAATGCTCCGCCACACAGTTCGGCCCATGCCGTGGCTATATGCGTAAAACGCGTGCTGCCGCTGGCGCTGATATCCCAGGCGCGATCCACGCCAGCCAGCACCATGTCGCCGCTCGGCGAGGACCAGAACACCCGCTCGTCGGCCAGCCGTGCGCCGTGATCGAAAAACACCAGCGGGTCATACTGCGGGGCACGCAGCACGGTGCTCACCAGCACGGGGCGATTACGTTCGCGCGCCTGCCGCACGCCTTCGGCAAGCAGCGACGCCAGACGATGCTCCTGGATGGTAATTGCGGTGTCGAGTATCATCATATGCCTCTCTAAGGCAGATTACAGCAGTAATTGTACCAAAAATCACAACTTTTTCAAGCCAGCGCCAACCCTGACCGGGCTGTAGGCCAGCCGCCACGCCTACACGGCGTCGTTTAACAGCACATAGTGAATATGGTCTTCCCACACACCGTTGATTTTGAGGTACTGTCGCGCCAGCCCTTCTTCGGCAAAGCCCAGCTTGCTCACCACGCGGCGCGAGCGGGCATTGCGCGGCATCACATTTGCCTCGATGCGATGCAGTTTCAGCTCATCAAAGGCATAAGCAATCGCCGCGCCCAGCGCCTCGGTCATCACGCCCTGGTTGATCGCGGCCGCATCGGCTTTATACCCCAGGTGGCACGATTGAAACGCGCCGCGCACGATATTATTAAACGCCAGGTCGGCCATAATCGGTCCCTGCTCGGCGCCTTTGCGCAGTATGTACAAGCGCAGGCCCAGCCCCTGGCGCAAGAGCTCTGCGTCGGCGCGCAGGCGCGCGCGCTGCGTCGCAACCGTGTAGAAATCCTCCGGCGTCAACGGGTTCCACTCGCGCCAGAACTCACGATTGCGCGCCTGGTAGTCGAGTAGCTCGCCGGCCCAGCTTTCGCCCAAGGTCATCAGGGCAAATCTGCCTGTATAAAGAACCACTGAATCGCTCATACTACCCCTGTATATTCTTACGATAGCGGCTCACGATCGGGATGCAGTATAGCACGCCGCTTGACCGCTCTTTCCGCCTGCGGTAGAGTCAGAATGGCGCGCCACACGGCCACCATCGCCGCGCCAGACCGAGCGAGGAATGAGCACAACAGCATCACCGCCAGCCATCAGCGCCGTTGCCGATTTTCCGCATCTCTACGCCCAGTGCGCGCCAGCCCTGGCCATGGAGGCGCGGCGCATTGCCGAACGTGTTGCAACGGCCGTGCCGCGCCTTGCCGCGCTGCGCCAGCTCGACGAACAAATCGCCGCTGGGGGCGGGCGGCGCATAGCGCTGCTTGGCGC
>LJCR01000644.1 GCA_001399705.1 Kouleothrix aurantiaca | reverse complement strand
CAGGTCCCACTTATTCACCAGAATGGCGACGCCCTTGAGCTGCTCGAGGATCATACCAGCGACGTGTGTGTCCTGTGCGGTCACGCCTTCTTCGGCGTCGATCAGCAGCAGGGCCACGTCGGCGCGCTCGACGGCGCGCAGGGCACGCATGACGCTGTATTTTTCGATGCCGCGCTCGATCTTGCCGCGACGCCGAATGCCAGCGGTGTCGATCAGCAGGATGTTGGTGCCATTGTACTCAAGTGGCGTGTCGATGCTGTCGCGGGTGGTGCCGGGCACCGCGCTAACGACGCTGCGCTCCTGGCCGAGCAGGCGATTGAGCAGCGACGACTTGCCAACGTTCGGCCGGCCAACGATGGCGACCTTGACGGTGCTGTCGTCGGTTTCTTCTTCAACGACAGGCAGCTGCTCAGCGACTTTATCGAGCACATCGCCGGTGCCGATGCCATGGTAGGCGCTCATGGGAATTGGCTCGCCCAGGTTGAGCGCATAGAACTCGACCGCATTAAGCGCGCGCTCCTGGTTATCGGCTTTGTTGGCGGCGAGCACCACCGGTTTGTAAGTGTTGCGCAGCACTTCGGCCACATCGCTGTCGGCGGTCGTCAGCCCTTCGATGGCATCGACCATAAAGACGATCACATCGGCCTCGGCAATCGCCAGCTCGGCCTGGGCGCGCACGCGCCGCGCGATCCCGGCCAGCGGGGCCGAATCGTCTTCTTCCTCAAACAGCAGGCCGGCGGTATCGACCACGGTGAACACGCGGCCGTTCCAGTCGCTGTCGCCATACAGGCGGTCGCGGGTAGTGCCAGGCAGGTCCTCGACGATCGCCTTGCGCTGGCCGATCAGTCGATTGAAAAAGGTCGACTTGCCGACGTTGGGCCGGCCGACCAGGGCAATAATTGGTTTCATTGATTTATCGATCTATACTATAACTTCAGAGAGACGCTAATGATTTTCTTGCGCCAGCTCGCGCTGCGTATACACGTTACCATTGGCGCGGGCGCGCAGCAGGGCCGCAACACAATCGCCATCGAACTCGGTGCCGATGCCACGCTGCAGCAGGGCAAACGCGTCGTCGGCGGTGCGGCCCTGGTGGTAGGGCCGGTCGCTTGTGAGCGCGTCGAACACGTCGGCGACGTGCACGATTTTGCCAATTCGGCTGATCTCGGCGGCCTTGAGCTTGTTTGGGTAGCCGCTACCGTCTTCGCGCTCGTGGTGCTGGAGCAGCGCAGGCAGCTCTTCACGCAACAGCCAGCGCAGCTCTTCCTGGCGCATGATCTCGTAGCCACGCTCAGGGTGCTTCTTGATCTCCTCGAACTCTTCGGCGCTCAGCCCGCTGTTCTTCTTCAGGATCGAGTCAGGCACGCCGATTTTGCCGACATCGTGCAGAATGCCGCCGATCCGCACGTGGTTGACTTCTTTGCGCGACAGGCCAAGCTCCTCGGCAATCGCTACGGCGAATTCGGCCACACGCTGCGAATGACCCTGCGTGTACGGATCTTTGGCATCGATCGCGCCCGCCACAACTTTAATGACGCCCATGAACAGGCGGTAGGTGTCGTCGTTCAGGCGGGCAACCTGCAGGACGGTGGCAGCCTGGCTGGCCAGCGCCTCGAACAGCACAATATCGTCTTCACTGAACATGCCACCGTTGCGCTTGTTCAGCGCCTGCGCGCCGCCAATAATGCTGGCGTTGATTTCGCCGCGCTCCTGGCCGAGCTGAATGCCCGGCGCGCGCAGTGGCACGCACAGAATCGAGCGCGTTACAAAGCCGCTTTCAACATCGGCCTGTTTGTAGTGATGCGTTTCTTTGCTGACATCTTCCACCAGCATGCGCTGGCCGGTTGCCACAACCTGGCCAATAATGCCCTCGCCCACTGGCAGGGTCATTTGTCTCAGCTTTTCGCTGCGCTCGCCCGTCGCAACGTGCAGCTTCAGCACCGGCGGATCGGCCTGATCGTCCAGCTCCCAAACCGAGGTCGCTTCGACTTCGAGCAAGTCGCGGGCGTGGTCCATGATACGCGTCAGCAACTCCTGGCGATCAAGCGTGGTCGTCAGGTGCGAGATGATGTCGACCAGCGCGTTCAGGCGGCGCTGGCGCGAGTTGGCCTGTTCGAGCAGCCGCGCCTTTTCGATCTCGCTGGCCATACGGTCGGCCAGATCGTGCAGCAGCGCCAGCTCGCCTTCTTCATCGATGGCCTCAGGCGGCAGGTTGAATACCTGCACCACGCCAATCGGGCGGTCGCGCAGCAGCAGCGGCAGGCAGTAAACGGTGCGCAGGCGCAGCGACGATGTGCCGCTCAAGCGGCGCTCCCAGCGCGGGTCGTTCTCGACATCGTCGATGAAAAGGGATGCCTTGGTGCGTATTGCAACGCCCACAATGCCGCGCGAGGCCGGGAAGCGCTGGCCGAGCAGGATCAGGCTTTGCGGGTCGCCTTTGACAACTTTGAATTCCAGCTCGTCGGTTTCAGCGTCGTACAGGTAGAGCGAGCCGGCGTTGGCGTCCGTCACCTCCATAAACAGGTCGACCATCTGGTCGAGCAGGGCATCCAGCTCGTGCGTGGCGGCGATGGCGTTCGCCCGTCGAATCGTATCGAGCATGCGCTGGTACATCGAGCTGCTGAGTTCGATTGCCACAACCCACCTCGTTTTTCACTAGGGGTTGATGTGTTATGAGCGGGTTACGAACTCCGCGCACGCGCGACGGAGCGATCAGGCTTCTGAGCTTTTTGCCAGCGCACGCACATAGCGCGCGACCTCGTCGGGTTCGCCCGCAATTGCCACCGACGCGCCAGACTCGGCAGCAATGCGCTCAAGCGTGTACTCGTCGAGCGTGCGCGTGCCGGTGTGGTCGAACATCACGCGCGGCAGCAGCACGCGCTGCGCGCCGGCTGCCTTGATGGCCGCAACAACGTCCTGGCCCATCAGCAAGCCCGAAACGGTGACCATTTCGCCAAAGAACTGGTTGACGATTGGCAGCAGGCGCGCGCTCATTCCGTCGATGCGGTTCAGGCGATCGACGACGCGCTGCAGCACTGGCTCGATCAGCGTGCCGCAGGCCAGCGTCAGCCCGGTTGGGG
>LJCR01000643.1 GCA_001399705.1 Kouleothrix aurantiaca | reverse complement strand
CGACAGCATGGCGCGCGTGCGCAGCGGGGCGTATGCGCCGATGGACGTGGATCTGCCGGGCGTGCCCGCTGTGTACGCGCTCATCCAGGCCCCGAACGGCGCGATTGCGGCCGGCTTCAGCACGACGGGGAGCGCCGTCGCCGCCGCCACCTCCACCGTCACCAACACGGGCACGGCGCGCGCCTACCCCACACTCGTCCTCACGGGACCGACAAGTGGATCGGCGCGCGCGTACCAGCTGCTGAATACCACCACCGGCCGCGCGATCTACCTCAATCTGACCATCCAGGCCGGCGAGACCGTGACGCTCACCTTCGACCCGGCCGCGCTCAGCTTCACGAGCGATTTTCGCGGCAATATCGCCGACGCGATTCTGCCCGGCTCGCAGGAGAGCGACTTCTTTCTGCAGCCCGGCGCGAACACCATGACACTGCTGGTCAGCAGCAGTACGGTGACGGCCACGCTGCGCTGGCGGCCGACCGTCGCCAGTCTGGATGACCTATGAGTGTGCGGGTGCAGGCGCGGATTGCGGACCCCCTGGGCGCGCCGCTTGCCACGATCGCCAATTTCGCGGGCGGGGACGACGCGGCCGCGCTCGACTACACGATCTGCAGCGCGCCGGGCGCGGTCGGCGTGTGCGAGATCAGCCTGCCGCGCAGTGTGAGCAGTGACATCCTGCTGCGCGACGGGCGCATCACGCTGGAGCGCTCGATCGACGGGCGCGCCTTCGCGCCGGATAACGATGTGGTCTACACCATGGAGACGTTCCGCTACGTGCGCGGGCGGCGGCATATCACCGCCTACCAGGCCACCGGACTGCTCGGGCGGCGCATCGTCGCCTACCCGGCCGGCTCCAGCTACGCGCTGAAGGCGGCGGCGGCGGCGGGAGACCAGCTGCTGACCTTTGCGCGCGAAAACCTGGGCGCGAGCATCAGCGCCGCGAACCGCGACGGCGCCGAAACGCAGGCCGATGTGAGCGCGTATCTGAGCATTCCGGCCAACAGCGGCCTGGGCGCGAGCGTGGCCAAAGCGGCGGCGCGGCGGCGGCTGGATGAGGTGGCGCGCGAGCTGTGCGAGGCGTCCGCGCTGGCCGGAACCTACCTGACCTACGAGATTGCAAACGCCGGCGGCGGCCTGCTCGAGCTGCGCGTGTTCGCCGGGCAGCGCGGCGTGGATCGTACGGCCACCATCACGTTGTCGGAAGCGGCCGGGACACTGGCCAACTCCACGCTCACCATCGACTACCACAATGAGGCAACGTGGGCGGTGGCCGCCGGCGCGGGCGAGGGCGTGGACCGCCTGATTGCCACCCAGCTGGACGCGACCCGCATAAGCGCGTCGCCGTTCGGGCGGATCGAGCGTTTCGTCGATCGGTCGAATGTGACGGACGCCACTGCGCTCCAGGACGACGCCGACACGGCCGTGCGCGCGGGACGTCCGACCATCACGCTGACGGGCGAGCTGCGCGAAACCTTCCGCTTTGTGCGCGGGATCGACTTCGACCTGGGCGATCTGGTGAGCGCGGCCTCCCCTGAGACGCCGCAAACCTTCACGATGCGGCTGGAGATGGTGCGCGAAACCTGGAACTCCAGCGGGAGAGCGCAGCAGATCGGGCTGCGCGAGGTGACATGAGCGACTTGTTGCGCGTGCGCGATCTCGAGCGTCGTGTAGGGGTGACCGCAGAAGGCGAGCGCCCGTCCGTCGCGCTGCCCTTCAGCGTCAACGGCGCGCTGCTCTCGCCCTTTGCGGCATCCGGCGCGCCCTTTGTCGCCCCGCTTGGCCGCAGTCGCACCCCGCTGCGCCTGGAGTGCGCGGTGAACGTCGTCGCGCCCAACAGCGCCGTCAGCTACTGGACAATCACCCTCAACCTGCTGACGCCCGCCGGAGCCGCGACCGCACAAGGCAGCGTGAACACGAGCGCACTCACGGCCGGGCAGTGGAATGTGCTGAGCCTGACCACGTTCGTGACGACGCCATGGGATGCCAGTGTGTACAGCGCGGCGCGTCGATGCTGATGCGCCCGCCGTCGAGCACCTGCAAAAACTGGTTGAAGCCGCGCCCGCGCTCACCAAGCAGGTTCTCGCCCGGCACCCGCACGTCTTCCAGCATAATCGCGGTGCTCACCGAGCCGCGCAAGCCCATCTTTGGCTCGTGCTTGCCAAACGTCAGGCCCGGCGTGCCACCCGGCACAATAATCGCGCTGATGCCGTTCTTGCCCTTGTCCGAGTCTGTCACCGCAGTGAAGATGATATGCCCGGCCAGCGGTGCATTGGTGATCCACATCTTCGCGCCGTTCAGCACCCAGGTATCGCCGTCGAGCCGGGCCGTCGTGCGGGTCGCACCCGCGTCGGAACCGGCGTGCGGCTCGGTCAGGCCGAATGCCGCAATATACTGCCCCTCGGCGGCGGGCTTCAGAAAGCGCTGCTTCTGCGCTTCGCTGCCGAACATGAAGATTGGTGCGCTGCCCAGGCCCATGTGCGCAGCATATGCCAGCGCCGTCGAGCCACAGGCCCGTGCCACTTCTTCAACTGCAATCGCCGCGCTCACGCTATCGGCGCCAGCGCCGCCATATGCTTCGGGAAAAGGAATGCCCATGAGCCCAAGCTGGCCCATTTTGCGGAATGCCTCGGCGGGAAACTCGCCGGTTTCATCCACATGGCGGGCGTTCGGGGCAATTTCTTTCGTTGCAAATTCGCGCACCGCCTGCCGAATCAGCTGCTGCTCGTCGGTGAGATCAAAGTTCATGCATCCTCCGCGCCGACCTCGTTGTCAGCGTCCATCGGCGATAGTATACCATATTTTTCACAATCGCCATGCGCCGCGCTGCGATGCCGGATCCTTACACCGACGACGACTGGATTTCGCTCACTGCGTCGAGCAACTCGACATGCGTAAATGGCTTGCGCAGCACTGGCAGCTTGGATTCTTTAAGAAAGGTATCGGTATTCATGCTACTGATATCGCCCGTCATAATCACCACGCGCGAGGCCATCGCCGGCAGGTCGTTGCGCAGGTGGTGATAAAAGGTGCGTCCGTCCATGTCGGGCATGCGAATATCGCACAGCACCAGGTCGAAGGGCTG
>LJCR01000642.1 GCA_001399705.1 Kouleothrix aurantiaca | reverse complement strand
GCTACGAGGTGCGCGAGCAGAACATGCCGCGCGAAGTGCTGTACGTGGCCGACGAGCTGTTCTTCACGGCGGACAGCACCAGCGCGCAAAGCATCACAGTTCTGGTGAATGGCGACATCACCGATGAAGATAATGAAACCTTTTTCGTCGAGCTGCACAACCCCAGCAACGCAAGCATCCTGAAAGGTCAGGGCGTCGGCACGATCACCAACGACGACAAGGCGCCCAAAATCTTGGTGAACGACGTGACGGTGGTGGAAGGCAACGCAGGCACCAGCAACGCCGTGTTCAGCCTTTCGCTTTCCGCGCCGAGCGGCCGCTCGGTGAGCGTAACATGCACCACTGCCAACGGCACGGCGGTCGGCGGCAGCGACTATGTGTCGCTGGGCGCGACCACGCGCACCTTCCCGGTTGGCAGCACCACCATCACGGTTTCGGTGAGCATCATCGGCGACCTTTCCGATGAGAACGACGAAACCTTCCTGCTGAACCTGAGCAGCCCAATCAACGCGACGATTCAGGATGGCCAGGGTTTGGGCACGATCACCAACGACGACCAGCCGCCAACGCTGACAATTACTGACGGCGGCGTGCCCGAGGGCAATAGCGGCTCGACCAACGCAACTCTTACAGTGTCGCTCAGCGTGGTGAGTGGCAAATCTGTCAGCGTCGATTTCCGCACTATCGACGGCACTGCCACCGCCGGCAGCGACTACACCGTAATTGCGCCACAAACGCTTGTTATCCCGGCCGGCGCAACCAACCAGAATATCAACGTGGCGATTACCGGCGACACCATCCCCGAAGATAACGAAACCCTGTTTGTTGCGCTGAGCAATCCGGTCAACGCGACGCTGCTCGACAACCAGGGGCAGATCACGATCAACGACAACGACTCGGCGCCGCTGATCTCAATCGACGATGTCAGTGTGACGGAGGGCGTGAATGGCGGCAGCACGGCGCGTTTCACGGTTTCGCTTTCGACGCCGAGCGGGCGCAATGTCACGGCGCATTTTGCGACGGCCAACGGCACTGCCCTGGCCGGCGCCGATTACGCGCCAGCTTCCGGCACGGTGAGTTTCCCGCCCAATGTCACCAGCCAAACGATTGAGGTGCCAATCACCGGCGACGCGATTGCCGAAAATCCCGAAGTGTTCTTTGTGAACCTGAGCGGCGCAGTGAATGGCGTGATCAGCGATGGGCAAGGCGTGGGCACAATCATCGACGGCACCGGGCCGGTGATCACGATCGACAATGTGGTGGTTGGCGAAAGCGCCAGCGGCACGCGCAACGCCATTTTCAGCGTGCACCTTTCGGCCGCGAGCCAGGCGCCGGTGTACGTCAATTATGCCACCGCCAACGGCACCGCCCAGGCCGGCAGCGACTACGAGGCGCGTTCGGGGCAGCTTGTTATCCCGGCGAACGCACTGGTGGGCAGCATCGTGGTGCCAATCGATAGCGACTCGATCATCGAGGCGAACGAGACGTTCTTCCTGAACCTCAGCAACCCGACCAACGCTACGCTGGGCCGCGCCCAGGCAACCGCCACGATTGTGGATGTGGCCGGCGCGCCCGAGTACAAGGTCTTCGTTCCGCTGGCACGGCGCACGCGCTAGCGCCTTCCCGAAACGACGCGCCCGCCAGCAGCGAATGTGCCGCTGGCGGGCGCGCTGCGTTCTTACGCCAACTCTTCGCGGTAAAAGGCCGTCTGGCCGAAGCTTTCTTCCAGCGCTATCTCCACCGCCGTCAGGTGTGCGGCCTCGGGCCGCGCAGCCAGATCCTCGCGCAGGCGGCCACACAGGTAGCGCGCCATCATCTCCACCGTGGTGTTCGGCAGATCGAGCAGCACAACATCCTGGCGCGGGAAACGGTACCAGCGGTCGGCGGTGCGCACAATCACCCCGCCGTCGTCGCATTCCTCAATTGCGATCAGCGCGTTGTGGAGCGGCAGCAGCATGTGGTGATCAAGCTCGTCGGTCAGGCGCTTCATGATTCGTTTCAGCGTGACGAAATTGAACACATAGGCGTTTTCCTCGGTCGGGCCTTCGAGCGTCACGCCCAGGCGGTAGTTGTGGCCATGGAGCGGCTCGACTATTGTGCCGTCGTAGGAGGCGAAATGCCCGGCGGCAAACATCAAATTGTCGCGGCTGACGTGAATGCGATATGCGCTCATTGCTCCCTCTTCTGTTTGTGGTGGGCCGTGCGGGCTATTATACCTTTCCACACGAGCGGAAATTTCTAACACTTCTCTAATTACTCGATTACACAATTACACATTTTCATGGTATACTCCGTGTGTCGAGCAAACAACCAGAAAGTGAGGATCGACATGGCAAGCAAATGGGAGTATAAGGTCGTATACGTCGCTGGCTGGAAGCGTATTTCGATTGAAGGCGAGGAAAGCTACCCCGAAGAGGGCGAGCGCACCAGCGGTTTCGCGCGGCGCTTCCTGAACGGGCTGGGCGCCGATGGCTGGGAGCTGACCGGCATCCAGCACACCGCGCCGGGCCAGGCCTACTACACCTTCAAGCGCGCGCTGGCCGACGGCGCCGAGCCGGATCTGTCGGTGGTGCGCAACGGCATTGTGCGCGAGCAGCCGCGCAACGACGCGGCCGGCAGCGGCCCGCAGGCCGTGGCGCTGTAGTTTATACACCGGGCGGCTGGTTCCCTCGCAGCTGCCGGTACATCTTCCCTAAAGCGGCGCGCCACGGCTCAGGCTGGCGCGCCGCTTTTTGCACCCCTGCTTTCGGCTGATACCACATCCGCCTTGCGGCCCCCAGCGATCATTCGTGCGCAGCATCACAAGCCACCCGAAAGCTGATATGCTACGTCTTGGCCGAATACGTGTTCAGGACGCCATATCAGCCGAACGACCGACCTGCTCCATCTCGAGGCTGATCTTCTTCCTTGCACGCCCGGCCACGCGCGAAACTGCCCACGCGCACCCGTTCAAGCACATGTGAATCGACACTCGGCACAGTGTGTGCCGCCTGAATCAGCCAAGCGCCAGCGAGCGCTGGATATATGAGGGAAACATGAACCGCAGTTTCTTCCGCCGCCTGGGCGGAATTGCCCTGATTGGTC
>LJCR01000640.1 GCA_001399705.1 Kouleothrix aurantiaca | reverse complement strand
CCGCACCACCGACTCGGGCGTGCCGCCCACGGCGATCCACACCGGCAGCTGCTCCTGCACCGGGCGCGGGTAGATGCCCTGCCCGTGCAGCGGCGCGCGGTGCTGGCCGGCCCACGTGATGCGCTCGGCGTCGCGGATTTTCAGCAGCAGATCGAGCTTTTCGCTAAACAGCGCGTCGTAGTCCTTCAGATTGTAGCCAAACAGCGGAAACGACTCGATAAACGAGCCGCGCCCGGCCATGACTTCGGCGCGCCCGTTCGAGATCAGATCGAGGGTGGCGAATTCCTGAAACACGCGCACCGGGTCGTCCGAGCTCAGCACTGTGACGGCGCTGGTCAGGCGGATGCGCTGCGTGCGGGCCGCTGCCGCCGCCAGAATGGTTGCGGGCGACGAGGCGATGAAATCGGGGCGGTGGTGCTCGCCAATGCCAAACACGTCGAGCCCGACCTGGTCGGCCAGCTCGATCGTTTCGAGGAGCTGGCGCATGCGTTCGGCCGGGCCGCCGCTCGCGGTTGTGGCAGCCTGCTCAACAAACGAGTACACGCCGATTTCAAACGGGGGCGCGGCGGGGGAGGTTTGTGGTTCCATAGTATTTCCTGTTGCGCGCCAGAATGCTGCGTTGGCGCGGCGGCATTATAGCATCCCGGCCCGGCGCTCACAACCACCTGTCAGCCGCGCGTCAGCGCCGGTTCATCGGTTTGGCGCGCGGGGCGGCCTATACTGGGGCCACCGCCGAGCAAAAGGAGCAACGATGAGCGCAGTTCTTCCGCCCGAGGCGCGGGCTGTGTTGTACACCTACCGCGACCTTGTTGGCGTCGCCGCGCCGGGGCTGGTGACGGGCCTGTACCTGTATGGCTCGCTGGCGCTCGACGCCTTCAACCCGCAGCTCAGCGACATCGATTTTGTGGCCGTCACCAGCCGCCGCTGCACGCCCGGCGACATTGCTGCTCTGGAAAAAGTGCACATTGCGCTCCTCGGTCGCTTTCCACGCCCATTTATGGAAGGGAACTACTTCACTGCCGAGGACATGGGGCGCTTGCGCGAGGCGCTGCCGCCGCTGCCGCATGTGGTCGAAGGCGTGATGCAACCAGGCGGCTACCGCGACATTAGTTTGGTGAACTGGTGGGTGCTGCGTGATCGTGGCGTGGTGGTGTTTGGCCCGCCGGTTGCCGAATATGGCTATACCATCGGCTGGGATGAACTATTGGCAGGCATGGACGTAAACCTGAACAGCTACTGGGCGGCGTACACGAGCAATCCGCGCGCGCTGGCCTGGCTGATGACCGACGCCGGGGTGGAGTGGACGGTGCTGGGGGTGCTGCGGCTGTTCTACACGTTTCGCGAGAACGATATCACATCCAAGGCCGGCGCGGGCCGCTACGCCTTGGAACATCTGCCCGAGCGCTGGCACGGCCTGACCCGCTATGCCCTGAGCGTGCGCCTGTCTGAGCCGCCCGCGCCGTATCGCTCGCGGCTGGCGCGCGCCTTTGAAACGCGCGCCCTTGTGCGCCACATAATCACGACGTGCAACGCCGCGCGCGCCGCATAGCTGCGCGCTACCGTGCGCGGCGCATCAGGAGGCGCGCGGCGGCGACAAGATTCGCCAGCGCGAACAGCACCAGCGGCGAGAGGTTGAAGCGCAGTACCGGCCGCTCGGCGATGGTGATGCTCCACTGGAGGCCAAAGCCGAACAGGATGGCGAGGCCCAAGCCGACCGCTTCTCCCGTGTCACCGCTATAGCCGACACGCGCCGCGATTTTGACCATCAATGGGTTGGCGGCAAACGCGGTCGCCACGCTCGACAGGAACCACATTGCCCAAGCCCCCCAGCCGTACATCTGCGAGAGCGACACATTCTCGCCAGGGCGCGCTATGCGTTTGGTTGTCATTGTCCTTCTCCTTCTCTCGATGCTGCCGCGCTAGTGGGTCTCGGGTGTGCAGATTTCTGCACAGATGGCCTGGAACGTATCGCCTGGTTTGCGCTCGACGAGGCCCGCCTTGACCAGGGCCGACAGCCAGGGTCGGACACTGCCGCGCGCGAGACCAGTCTGCGCTGCGATTTCGATTGACGAGAGCGCTTTGCCAGCTTGGTGCAGGTGATTGAGCACCTTCTGCTGGCTGGGTGTCACCTCGGGATTGACTTGCGCCGCGCCGCCAAGCGACCGAACCAGCGCCACCACCGACGCGATTGCTTCCGACGAGAACCGCCCGGTGATAAGGATGCGCGCGAGCGGGTATTCAGCCATAGATGTCATCGACCAAACCTCCTATGAGAGTCGAAAAAACCGGCCAGCGGCCAGTTTTCACTCGGTGTGAGATAGCCCACTTCTTGGGGGTCTCACAATATATTGCCCTACGACGTTCGTTTCCCTGACAGCATTCTTTGGTATCACAAGAAAATCATACCACATCACCCCTGTAGGTTTTGGGACACGAGAAGAGCGCTCCCCCCGTGAAGGAAGAGCGCCCTTTCGTGTTGCCGCCAGGATTGATGAAGCTAGTCCTCTAGCACCAGCCGTGTGGCGATGCCCATCTCGTCGGCCTTCTTCTGCACGGCTTCCTGCATCGCGGCTATCCAACGGTCGCAGTCACGCTTGTTGCGCCAGGCCACCGCGATGCCGTCGTATTTGTAGACCGCGATGAAGAAGTGTTCGGTTGTCTCGGCGACTTTGAAGACTTCATCCATCAGGGCAACTTCCACAGCCTGGGCTTGCTGAGCGAGCAGTGACCGCCAGGTCACGCGGTCTTCTTTGTTCGGATTATGCTCGTCCAGCGCGAGCCAATTCCCGAAGCAGTCCCTCACCCCACCATCCGCCTTCACTGTGGCACGCATCCGGCTGCGGGCCACCACCATCGGCGCGATAAGCGGGTGGCGGAGAAAGCGGCGGCCCACACCTGCGCCAAGCGCCTTATCGAGGGCGTTCACTACTGCCTTATCTTCCTCTTTTTCGCTTTTCTTCTTTTTCTTTATCCTCTCCCCAAATTTCCTCTTTTCCCCTTCTTTCTTCCTTTCCTTCTTTTCCTCCTCCCCTCCCCTTCTTTCTTCTCTTATTCTCTTCCATAATGTGTGACCCTCGCGCAGGAACG
>LJCR01000641.1 GCA_001399705.1 Kouleothrix aurantiaca | reverse complement strand
CAGGCGCCTGGAGCGCCTCCAGGGCGGCATTGCGCTCGTACCCGCTGCGAATCAGGCCGGCCTGGCGAATGGCGCTGAGCCGGACGTGGTTGCCTGCTCCCATGCCCGCCGCGTCAAGCGCGGCCGCCACGCACTCTAGCGCCCGGCGCTGCGCCGCCGCGATCGTCTCGGGCGGCTCGCCGCGCATCAGCGTGCGTAGATTGTGGGCGATCGAGAGCGCTGAGCGGATATGAGCAGCCGGGCTTGCGCTCCGTGGCGCGAGCGCGCACAGCACTTCGACCATCTCGACCGGGTTCGCGAGCGCGTGAGCCCGCTGCGCCAGGTGGATGACAAACGCGCGCGGCACGTGTGCGGCGAGCTGTAAGAGCCGCCAGGCCGGGGTCTGATTGTCGAGGCCGGCGCAGACGATGCTCCAGCAGTCCCGCACCAACGCCTGCGGCTGGCCCGCGGTCAGACGGATGACCAGCAGGTCGCGGATGACCCCATCGCGCAGCGCGCGGAGGGTGAGCACGACCTGGTCGCGCGGGCGCCTATCTAGCGCGCGCGCCAGCAGGCGCATCGCGAAGCGCTGAGCCAGGCTGCTGCTCGTCGGCGCGATCTGCGCGGCGGCGGCCGCCACATCAGCGGCTGGCGTGCAGCGAGAAAGATGCCCGAGCAGCCGCACCAGCGGCTCGACGGGCAGGGAGAGATCGGTGAGGCGCGAGAGCAGCGGCGCGCAGCTCGCGACATACTGGTCGGGGACCTCTTCCAGGAGCGCCCAGATCAGGCCCATCGGCTCCGGGTGATCGGCGGCAAACGCGAGGGCGTCCTGCCAGCCGGCCTCGCCGGTGATCGCGCGCAGGATTTCGCGGAGGTCTTCGATCTCATCGCTAAGCAGGCCCGTGCGCCCCCGCGCGTCCATGATCGCGCGTAGCGCTGCTCTGGGCGCCGCCGCGTCGGCTACGACGGAGCCGACGCGGTGATGAACGAGCGGTAGTTGGTCGGTCATGGTGAATACTTCTGCATCGTGACTGTTGGATCGAGAATTGCTGATCCAGGAGGCGAGTTTGCGGCCTGGTAGCCATTCCATTTCTTCCCGGTGGAATCGTCCTCTGGCTACCCCCGGTTTCCTCGCGGCTCCCTCGAAGAACCGTCTCTGCCAGGCCGCACCGACCATGCAGAGCTTGGCGAGTTAGACGCCTGGGGCTAGGGCGCCTCGTCGCCCTCATCGGACGAGCTGCCCAGGCCGGTCGTCGGCCCCAGGTCATCGCCGGGCGGGTCGTAGGCGGCCACGACGGGTCGTCCGTGTGTGGGCAGCAGCGCCAGCAGTGCGAGCATGAACAGGAGCGCGAACGGTGATGGCCGGCGCGTGCATTGGACTGGCATGATGCGGTATACTTTCTATCAACGTGCGGGGCGAGCGGCGCGCCGCGCCAAACGTGGCGCCGCTCGCAACAAGGACCGTGCGACCGGATGGCGCTCCGGCGAGAGGACAGTCTCGCCGGGGCGTCATCGTGTTTGGCTGTAAACAACGTACAGCCGACCCCTCGGCGCGGGCGATTCGTCTGGGCGCGTTGCTCGCGCTATCCCCCCACCTCCTGCATCCCGGCGTCGCCAATCTGAAGCACGACGTCGATCAGCGGAAACACGTGCGGATCGACCCGCTGGGTCAGCGGAATCGGCGCATGCGTCGAAGTCGCGGTCCGGCCTTCGATCGCGGCGGGCGGCGCCCAACGCAGATCATCGGTCACGGCCGCTCCCGCGTCAGGCTCGGCGTCGTCATCAGCGTCCGTGCGCGCGACCACGCCCAGGCTGAGCGGCTGCGCGCCGACGAGGAGCTGGACAATCGGAAGCTGGCCGCCAGGCACCGGCGTTTCGATTCGGCCTTCAACATTGTTAAAGCTGACGATGCGCTCGACAGGACGGATGCCGCCGAGCAAGCTCGCCCGGCCCTGGCCGGGCGGATGTTGCAGGTTCGCGCGCAGCACCTCCGCGAACGCAGGGCGCCGCGCGGCCAGTTCCTGCGCCAGGCGATCGAGGGCGCGCTGCGCGATCACGCGCGCGGCGAGGATTTCGGGGGCTATCGGTTGTGATGGACGGTCTGCCATACCGCGTATCCTTTCTGCTCGCCAGTGCGCCGCTGGCGCGCTAGCGATGGGCCTCTGCCGTCTCAGGGTCGCGCACGCTGGCCTCATCTTGCGATTCTGATGTGCGGCGAAGCATGCGGTTGGGGAGAGTCACGGCGACGATGCAGCCAAAGCCGCCCAGGATCAGCAGGATCGAGATGTATGGGTGCTCGGCGATGATGAAGGGCACCAGCACGCAGAACATGAAGAACACAACCCACAGCCAGCGCGCTTTATGTGCCGACACGTACAGGAACGCGAGGACATAGATCGGAAGCGTTCCGAGCTGCTCACGCAGGCTCATGGCCGCTTCCTGTGTGTCTGTTGTGGCATCTTTGACCTGCATAGCGCCTCCTACAACGTTATCCAACGGATTGATTTTATCACACGTTCATATAATTGTCAAATAACATCTTGACAAAAATGTGAAGATGTGATAGACTGACAGAGTGATTATGTAAGGTCGCGGAAAGGGGGTATCGACCATGCGACAGCGCGCAGTTATCGTGCTTTTGGTGCTTGCGAGCGCCTTTGCAACCTATTATTTCGGCAGGGAGGCATTGATTGCCGCGGTGTCGCTGTGCGTCGGTATCTTCGTCGACGAGGCGCTCGGCCGGCGCTTCGATGTGGCGTCGATCCAGGCGTTCATCGAGGACACCGTGGCCGAGGCTATCGACGGTCTCCGCGGCAGCCGCCAGCGTCAGTCGTAGTCACGAGACGGGAACGATTCTGTTCCCGTCTCGTTCTGGTGAGAGAGAGTATGCAGCAGAGCGCGCTTCCAACAATCCGCGACAGCGCTGGCCGAGACTGGACCCCCGGCGATGAGGCTATCATCCCGCTCGACGCCATCGCTCCCGCGCTGGTCCTCGCCGGCGCCACGCCCGGCCTGAGCAGCGTGGTGGTCGGCGTACGGGGTTCGAGTGGCACGCTCACCGTGCGGGTCGAGTTTGAGCTGGAGCTTCCGGCCGAATCGGTTCTCACC
>LJCR01000064.1 GCA_001399705.1 Kouleothrix aurantiaca | reverse complement strand
GGCAATGTAGGCTGTGGCGGTGGGTTCGGCGGCCTCGGTCGGGTCTTCGAACAGCAAGTCGACGATACTGCCGCGCTGCGGGTCGTAGGCCAGCAGCGCCGGGTCCAGCAGGTCGCTTCCGCCGCTGCTCGACCCACCGCCGCCAAACAGCGGCGAGTAGCCGCCCGACGCCAGCAGGCTGATATTCGGCGTCACCAATTCAAGCAGCCCGATGGTCGCCAGAACGACGAGCACACAGGCGGTGATAATAATGCCAATCCGTTGATTTCGATACACTGAAACTCCCTCTCTGTGAGGCAGGTTGTTATTGCTGGTGTGCGGGCGCCTCGATATACGCTTCTCAGGATGTGGGGCTTACGTGGTCCTTCAGTCTTGCGTGCAGCCTCTTCAAAACGCGCTGCCAGCGAAGTAAGCAAAACGAGGCGTGCGCGCCCTTTTCTCCACCCACACTTTTCGTTGAGTAAACCCTGTCCTGTAAGATCATAGCGTACCCGATAGCGATACCCGATGGGTGAGTCTTAACGTCATACGGAGATATCAATATTGTCATTTGATCGTAGTATAATAGCTTTGCAAGGCCAAATACACCCTTTCTCCAAATGTAACAGTTTGTTCATCTCGGAGCGAGACGTGCCGCAGTTGCTGAAATACTGGCTCGCCGCCGTGCCTGCAAGCCTGTTTCTTGCGTGCATACTGGCGAGCATATTCTCCTCGTCGGAAACACCGGCGCAGCGCCGCCAGGTGGCGATTCAGCGCTGGCAGGCACGGCCATTCACGAGCTACCGTATCACCATTCGGGTGGAGTATGGCGGCAATGCCTGCACGCAGGAGCTGGAAACGCGGGGCGAGCAATTCAATCGCGTGGTGGCGAACAGCTGCCGGGTTTCGTGGATTGGGATGACGACGGTGATGCGCTTGTTCGAGGTGAGCGCGCTGCTCGACAAGCCGACGCCGTGCTACACACAGGCCCAGGCCTGCTCGTGTTTGCGCGTGCTTCAGCAGCCGATTACCTACGACGCGGGCCTGGGCTACCCTTCAACCATTATCTACAAGCGCGCCGTGCAGCCGAATTACAACGATGCGGCCTACTGGCGGCGGCTCTGGCAAACGCGGCGCGTGCCGAACTGCGGCCCCACTAACTACGACGTGACGATCAGCGTGCTTTCGCTCCAGCCGCTAGCGTGAGCAGTTGGCAGTTGGCAGTTGGCAGTTGGCATCAGGCATAACTCTGATGCCGGGCAGATTGCTGCCCACTGCTTCCTGCCAACTGCTACAGGTTCGGAAAAATACAAGTACCTTACAGGAGCGGGCGCAGAAACGCGCCAGTGTACGAGCCTTCCGACGCCGCGATCTGCTCGGGCGTGCCAGCCGCAACCACCTGCCCGCCACCGTCGCCGCCTTCCGGCCCCATATCCACGATCCAGTCGGCGCTTTTGATCACGTCGAGGTTGTGCTCGATCACCAGTACGGTGTTGCCCGAATCGACCAGGCGCTGCAATACCTGTAGCAGCCGCTCGATATCCGCGAAGTGCAGGCCAGTCGTCGGCTCGTCGAGGATGTAGAGCGTGCGCCCGGTCGCGCGGCGTGCCAGCTCGGTGGCCAGCTTGATGCGCTGGGCTTCGCCGCCCGAAAGCGTGGTGGCCGACTGCCCGAGCCGCACATAGCCCAGGCCCACATCCACCAGCGTTTGCAGCTTCTCGCGGATGGCCGGCACGCGGTCGAAAAACGCCAGCGCTTCTTCCACCGTGAAATCCAGTATTTCGGCGATATTCTTGCCGCGGTAGAGAATGTCGAGCGTTTCGCGATTGTAGCGCGCCCCGCCGCACACCTCGCACGGCACAAACAGGTCGGGCAGAAACTGCATTTCGATCTGCATCAGGCCCTCGCCATTGCAGTGCTCGCAGCGCCCGCCCTTCACATTGAACGAGAAGCGGCTGGCGTCGTAGCCGCGCGCGCGCGCCTCGGGCACCTGCGCAAACAGCTGGCGAATCGGGTCGAACGCCTTGGTGTAGGTCGCCGGGTTCGAGCGCGGCGTGCGCCCAATCGGCGACTGGTCGATGTCGATGACTTTGTCGAGGTTTTCGATGCCGTAGATCATGTCGTGCGCGCCGGCGCGCTGGCGGGCGTTGTAGAGCGTTTGCGCCAGGCGCGGGTAGAGCGTGTCGGTGATCAGCGTCGACTTGCCCGAGCCGGTGACGCCCACAATCGCGGTGCAGCCGCCGCGCGCGATCTGCACGCTGATATTTTCCAGCGCAAATCGGCCGGGCGGACCGGATTGGTAGCGGTAGGCGAGGTTTTCGACGCTGATGATCGGGTCGGTCATTCGGGCGCGCCCTGAGCGGTTGCGGCGTGTTCGACCAGCGTATCGGAAAAGTGGATGAAGGGAAAGCACTCGGGGATGTGCGAATCCCACACGCCGTGCGGGCTCCAGGCCCAGCCGCTCGAATCCTCGGTGGGCGGCGCGGCGCGATACTGGTTGAAGCGCGAAAAATCCATGCGCCAGGTGTCGCCGTTGCGTGGCGGCAGCGCGCGACCATCGCCGTGCGCCAGCCAGCCCATTCCCGCCCACGGAAAAGCCAGCTCGACCGTCCAGCCGCGGTCGCGGTCGCTGTCGTCGTTGAGCGTGCCGTCCACATGCACGGCCGAGCGCAGACCGGGGAAATCCCAGTTCCAGAAGCCAATACGCGGCCCGCGCGGGTGCGTGGTGAAGCCCACGCCGTTGAAGGGCAGCACCTGCGGGTGGTCGCGCCCGAACTCAGGCGCTTGCGCATAGCCGCCGCGCGCGTAGGCTTCTTCCCAGATAAAGAACACTTCGTAGATCGTGCCGAGCGCGTTGATCTCGAACTCGTAGTAGGCATCCTGGCCGGCGATAAACACCTCGACGTCGTTGTTTGTGTAGATCAGCGAGTCGCGCTCGGTGAGCGTGGCGGCAACGTGCGGCTCTTCAATCCAGAAGCCAACGTAGAGGTTTTCGTCGTCCCACAGCACGGCGGCGCGGGTGTCGTGGACGGCGCGCGCGCCGCTGATCAGGTCGGCAAAGCGCGGCGAACGCGGCGCAGCCTGCCAGCACGCTTCATCCAACTTGCCATCGACGGTGGGCGGCGCGCCGACGCGGTAGGCGGTGTAGTGGGCGATTTTGTCTTCGGGCCAGGGAAATGCGGCCATGCGCGAACCTCGCTTTGCTGTGGCGGCGGTGCATGGCGCGTATTGTAGCAGTAGTCAGGGGTCAGGATTCAGGAGAAGACGGCACCCTTCGATACGGCCTTCGGCCACTCAGGATGCCGCCTTGCGAGGTGAACTATAGGATCGTCAGCGCTAAGCGCCTTTGAGGAATGCGCTCACGCGGCTCGCAAGCGCCTCATCGGCGCGCACGATCAGCACCACCCCGCCGTCGTGCATCTGCTCCACGATGTGCTGCGCAGCATCAGTGTCAATTCCGGCGTCGGCCAGCTCGCCAACAAATGCGCCCGCGGCGAAGCTGCCAACCCGGTCGCGCTCGGCATTATGCTCGTGCGCGCCCGCGTCAGCGAAACTGCCCATGTGCTCGCGCGGGGTTTCGCTCGTGCTCTGCCCGCTGGCGAAGCTGCCAACCCGGTCGCGCTCAGCGCTGTGCTGGTGGCCACCGCTGTCGGCAAAGCTGCCCATGTGGGCGCTGCCACCCGGCGCAAACATGCTGATGGCCGCGCGCGGCACTCCCGCGCCCTCAAGCTGTTTGGCGGCTTCCTCGGCGGCGTGGGCGTCGGCGTAGACCTGGTACAGCGTTGTTTCCATGGTTTGCTCCTTTCGTCGATAACAAAACCAATCGGCTGTGAGCGATTGCGGTGCGATGTACGCGCACTTTCAATTCGCTCTCTGCACCTATGGTCTCGGCAGGTGGCCCGGTGTTACACCTCGGTTGGGGCAAAAAAGAAAGCCGTCGGCATCATGTATAATACCGGCATGAGCAACCAACAAACCATCTATGAGCTTGCCGGCGGCGACCCGCCGTTTCGCGCGCTGGTCGAGCGCTTCTACGCCCGCGTCGAGGCCGACCCACTGCTGCGCCCGCTATTCCCCGACGATCTTGAGCCGGGGAAAGAAGGTCAGTTCCTGTTTATTGCGCAGTATTTTGGCGGCCCGCCGCGCTACAATGCCCAGCGCGGGCACCCACGCCTGCGCATGCGCCACATGCCCTTTGCCATCGGCCAGGCCGAGCGCGACGCCTGGGTGGGGCATATGCTCGCCGCCGTCGACGAGGTGGGCTTTGCCGAGCCGGTGCGCAGCGCCCTGCGCGAGTATTTTGAGCGCGCCGGGACGTTTATGATCAACCAGCAAGGCCAGCCCGGCATCGAGCTGCGTGGCTGATGCGCTTGCAGCGCGGGGGATGGGGGATGGAGAATAGGGACAATACCTTTCAAATAACCACCAAGGCACCAAGACACCAAGATTTTATGGCTTCCTGAAGCCCTCGGTTCTTTGCCCGCTTTAGTCCTGCGCCTGTTCTGTGAATCTATCGAATAATCCTGCTGGCATATGCAAAAGGACGAGGGAAAATCCCTCGTCCTTTTGCTGCTCCTCCCCCTCGGTAGGTGCTAGTGCGTTTGCGGCACGTCGTCGCCGCCCCACCAGTCCTGGTACCAGCGTGCAACTTCGCTGATCTCATACGAGCTGCCATCGCTGAAACCGTAGACGTGCAGCTTCCACTCGCCCCAGCCGCCCCAGGCGTACACACTTTCGTTGAAGCCGGAGCCATTGGTGCTGCGCGCCATCTCGGAAAAGCCGCGATACAGGTAGAGATCGGGATCGCCGCCGGTCCACGCCAGGTTGGCCCAGGTTTCGATCACACTGCTGTCGAACATGCTCCAGATGTCGCAAGTGCCGCGCGCCACCGCCGGGTCGAACACCGCCGTGGCGTGGCAGTTCCCGCACAGCACCCGGCCGTCGTGCAGCGTCCAGTGCTGGTCGCCCACCGGCGCCGAACAGGCATCGCAGCGCGGGCGCGTGGCAATACACTGCGGGCAGTAGCGCTCCGCGCGGTCGCGCAGAAAGTAGTAGCCGCCAGTCAGGCGTTCGCCACAGGCTGCGCAGTGCTCGGTGCTCGATTTTTGGGTGCGGGTCAGGTAGGCTGTCATAGGTTTTTTGGGGTATGGAACATGCGATCTAGAGCATAGCACGGCTGTGCAGCGCGCGCAAGAGTATGGCAGCATTTTCCAGAGAACATGGTATACTTGTGTGTCTTTGAAGGATATTACGAAGCCGCAGCATTGTGAGGCTGCTCATAAGGAGTGTCGAATATGTCCGATCATACCACGGAGCTCGATCTTGTCGTCGGCTCGATGTTTACCACCCGCCCCGAGGAAGACCGCGAGCTGTACGAAGACGAGCGCGAGTGGCTGTCCGACATCCAGGATCTGTTGCGCGAAGAAGGCATCGAGGTCGATCTGCTGTCGCGCCCGGGCGTTGAGATCTGGGAAGGCGGGATCGACCGCTTTATGGATCTCTATCAGCTGCGCCAGCTGGCCGCCTACCTCGAGCAGGGCCGCGATGTCGGCGGCGTGCTCACGGCCAGCACGCCTGACGATGGCGAGCCCGACCCGGTGCTGGTCGCGATCTGGGATGGCGAGGAAACCACGCGCTTCCCGCACCTGATCAATCATCAGGCCGACGGCGGCTACTACCTGCCGGTCGATTTCGCTGAGCCGATCTGGCTGGAGGCCGACGAGGAAGTGTCGGAAGACGACGAAGAAGCCGAAGACCCCTATATCAGCTTTGGCTCCGCGGTTGGCTTGCAGCGCGAGCTGACCGAGCTCTCGTCCCTGCTGCAGCAGGCCAACGTCCCCAGCAACAGTGGCCCGGCGCGCTGCCTGCAAGTGCTGCGCACCGCCGCCGAGCAGAGCGTCGCAAACGACCTGCCGATTATTGTGTGGTAGACGATAGGAATCAGGGGTCAGGGGTTCGGAGTCAGAAGCATACAGTCCTTCTGACTCCTGAATCCTGACGCCTGTTTTCCCGCTTTTGGTTGCGGCGCACCCCCAAACTCGGTATAATGGCGCCCTATTGCGCATATTGCGTAGGGAAGACCCAATGATCGAACTCAAACTGGTATCAAAAGACGAGCTGCGCGACACGCTGCCGCGCCCTTCGCGCGATATTACGCCGCGCGATCGGCGCTATTATGTGTGGACGGTTGGCTGCCAGATGAACGTTTCCGACTCCGACCGCTTGGAGTCGGCGCTGCAGGGCGTGGGCTACGCGCCCGCCGACCGGCCCGAAGACGCCAGCTTTATTGTGCTAAACTCGTGCAGCGTGCGCGCCTCGGCCGAAGAGCGTATCATCGGCAAGCTCGGCGATCTGCAAAGCCTCAAGCGCCACAAGCCCGACACGCAGATCGTTCTGTGGGGCTGCATGGTCGGCCCAAACAACCGCTCGATCTTCGAGCGACAGCTGCCCATGGTCGACCATTTTGTCTCGCCATCGGCAGTGGACGAAGTGGTGGCGCTGGCGCCGCACTCGCTCTATCAGGTCGACGAGCCGGCGCTGCCGGTTGCCAGCTGGGCGCACCCGCCCGTGTCGGTGCATGTGCCCATCCAGTATGGCTGCAACATGAGCTGCGCGTTCTGCGTCATCCCGCTGCGGCGCGGCAAAGAGCGCAGCCGTCCGCTCGAAGAAATCGTTGATGAAGTGGCGCGGATCGTCGAGCGCGGCGCGAAAGAGATCACGCTGCTCGGCCAGATCGTCGACTCGTGGGGGCACGACCGGCCGAACCGCCCCGACCTGGCCGAGCTGCTGCGCGGCGTGCATGCTGTGCCGGGGCTGGTGCGGCTGCGCTTCCTGACCTCGCACCCGGCCTGGATGACCGACAAGCTGATCGCGACCGTGGCCGAACTGCCGCGCGCCCAGCGCGAGATCAACCTGCCGGTGCAGTCCGGCCACGACGAGATCCTGAAAGTCATGCGGCGCGGCTACACCGTGGCGCGCTACCGCGACCTGATCGGCAAGATCCGCGCGGCCATGCCCGATATCTCGCTCACCACCGACATCATCGTCGGCCACCCCGGCGAAACGCGCGAGCATTTCGATGGCACGCGCGCGCTGCTGGAAGAAATTCGTTTCGACAAAGTGCACATTGCTGCCTACTCGGCGCGGCCCGGTACCCGCGCCGGCGCAATGGAAGAAGATCCCGCGCTGGCCGTTTCCGAAGCCGAAAAACAGGCTCGCCGCGTCGAACTCGACGCGCTGCAGGAGCAGATCGCCACCGAGCGCAACACTGCCTTCCTGGGCCAGACGGTCGAAGTGCTGGTCGAGGGCGAGCATAAAGGCAAGTGGCGCGGGCGCACACCCGGCAACAAGCTGGTATTCTTTGCCGACGAACAGGACTGGATCGGCCGGCTGGCGCGCATTCGCGTGAATCACACCGGCCCCTGGTCGCTCCAGGGCGAACTGCTGGGCGAGGGAGTGCCAGCCTGATGGCACAATACGATACCCCTGTGCAGCCAGTTTCGCCCGAGCCGCCTGCGGTTGGCCGCCGCAAATGGCCGCTGGCTGGCGCAATGGCGCTGGATTTTGTGCTGGCGCTGGTTGCCTTTGTGGTGCTGACGCTGATTGTGCAGCTTGCGTTCGTCGGCCTGCGCATGGCCCAGCAGGGCTTGTCGCTCGCCGATCTGCGCGACCGCTTGCGCGACCCGGGGCAGGCGCTGCGGCTGGTTGGCGCCGATGGCCTGTTTTTCACGCTGCTGGCCACCAATGCGGCCTTCGTGCTCATTACACTGATCCGCCTGAAATGGCTGCGCCACGAGTCGCTGCGCGAATTTGGCTTTCAGGCGCCGCGCGTGCTGCGCCTGATCGCGATTGGCGTGGGCGTAGGCGTGCTTTCGCTGTTTGTGAATGGCCTGGCCAGCCAGCTGATGCAGTCGGTCACTGAAATGCCCGACCAGGCCGCGCAATTCCCGCTGTGTCAGGGCGATTACCTGGGCCAGGCGCTTCTGCTTGTTGGCGCGGCGGTGCTTGCGCCAGTTGGCGAGGAAATCTTGTTTCGCGGCTACATATTCAACGCATTGCGCCTGAACTTCGCCAATCGGCCGTGGGGCGTGCCGCTGGCATATATCGTCAGCGCGCTCTTGTTTGCAAGTGTCCACTCGCTGTCGGTTACGCGCGGCCTGCTCGCGCTGCTGGTGCCGATTTTCCTGATTGGGCTGCTGCTGGCGTGGACGATGCACCGCACGAAAAGTCTGCTGCCGTGCATCATCGCCCATACAATCAATAATGGTGTTGCCCTGGTATTTTTAGTTTTGTGTATTAATACGCCCGGAATGGCGGGCTGCCCGGCGCTCTAGCTGCGCGCTGGGCGGCTGCGCTTGCCAATAGTACTGTTGCGGAGGAGTGACGATTGAGCAAACAGGACGAAAAACTGCGACTGCGCCGCCGCCTGCAAGATCAGGCGGTTGAGATGGCGGCCAAAAATCGCTGGGAAGAAGCGATCGAAACCAACAAGCATCTGATCAACC
>LJCR01000639.1 GCA_001399705.1 Kouleothrix aurantiaca | reverse complement strand
GCCCGGCAGCGGGAAGCCCTCCATCGCGCTCTGGCGCGCCGTCTCGCGCACCTTCTGCACGGCCAGGCGTGTGCGCGCCGCCGAGATCGTCTTCTCGATAATGCGCTTGGCGTCGCCGGGATTTTCTTCCAGCCAGGTGTTGAACGCATCGCCAAACACCGACGACACTGCGCTGGCCGCCTCGGGGCTCACCAGCTTTTCCTTGGTCTGCGAGCTGAACTGCGGGTCTTGCAGCTTGACGCTAATCACTGCCGTCAAGCCTTCGCGCACGTCGTCGCCGGTCAGGTTGGCTTCGTTTTCCTTCAGCAGGTTTTTGCTGCGGGCGTAGCTGTTTACCACCCGGGTCAGCGCATTGCGGAAACCCGTGAGGTGCGCGCCGCCATCGGTGTTGTTGATATTGTTTGCGAAGGTGTAAATCGAGTCGGTGTCGTAGGCCTCGGTGTACTGCAGCGCCACTTCAACCGCCACGCCATTCAGGTCGCGCTCGACATAGAAGGGCGTTTTGTGCAGCACGTTCTTCTCTTTGTTCAGGTGGCGCACGTACGAGCGAATGCCGCCTTCAAAGTAGAAGTTCACCTCGTTGCCATCGCGCTGATCGGCGATATGGAAGCGCAGGGCCTTGGTCAGGTAGGCCATCTCGCGGAAGCGCTGCACCAGCGCGCGGAAGTTATAGTCGAGCCCGTCGCGGAAGATCGTGACATCGGGCATGAAGTTCACGGTCGTGCCGCGCCCTTCCGATTTGCCAACCGCCTTCACAGGGCCTTGCGGCTTGCCGGTGAAGTATTCCTGCCGCCAGACCTTGCCGCCGGTTTGCACTTCAATGTTCATCCAGGTCGAAAGCGCGTTCACGACGCTCAGGCCCACGCCGTGCAAGCCCGACGAGACCTTGTAGGAGTCGGAGTCGAACTTGCCGCCGGCATGGAGCACGGTGGCGGCCAGCTCCAGGCCCGAGACTTTCTTGGTGGGATGGATGTCAACAGGAATACCGCGGCCGTTGTCGCTCACCGTCACCGAGCAATCAGCATGAATAATGATGTTGATACGGTCGGCGTAGCCTGCCAGCGCCTCGTCAACCGAATTGTCGACGACTTCGCGGATCATATGGTGCAGGCCGTTAATATCGGTTGGGCCAATGTACATGCCCGGCCGCTTGCGCACCGCCTCAAGGCCTTCGAGCACCTGAATGCGGCTTGCGGTATAGTCGTTGTTCTGGGTGCTTGCTTTTGTCTCTGTCGTCATGAATTTGTTCTCACTCTTGTTCTTTGGCAGGAGTCAGGAGTCAGGAGTCAGTGTTCAGAATAGCTCAATACCCTATTCTGACTTCTGACTGCTGATTTCTGTCTTCTGACGTCTCAATTTCTCGCCCGGAGGCCCTGAGGATTTGGCGCGCTCTGCCAGCGGCGCAGCCGCTCGCGGTAGAAGGCCATGCGCGCCGCCATCAGCCCGCTGCCGATGTAGGCACTGCCAATAATCGCAATTGTCAGGCCAATGGTAGAATTTACCAGCGTATGCCAGATCACGCCGCTGCCGAGGCGAATAACAAGCGTGATCGCCAGAAAGCCCAACGTTGCCCACAAATTGCGGCGCACAACGTTGAAGCTTGTATAGATAGCGCGCAGCGGCCCTAACCCGCTGATCACAATGCCCTCGCGCATGAAACCGATGTAGATGCTCACCCACACCGCCAGCCAGTACAGCGCGAACGCCGCCAGCAGGCCCAGTGTCTGGTTCAGGTAGAGCAGCAAGGTAATAAAGAACAGCATTGGCAGGCCAATCACCAGCGCGACGCCCACGATGATGCCCAGCGCAGCCAGCAGAAAGAGCGCGATGCGTGGCGCGCGCCGCAAGCCCATCAGCGGCGATTGGTCGCGCCGGACGGTTGCGCCAACCTGGCCGAAGAACAACGCGCTCAGCGCCAGCGCCACCGTGTTGATGGCCAGAAACGCCAGCAGTGCGCCGCCCACGCTGCCGATCTGAATAATGTCGCCCCGGGTGGTGTCGATCGGGCGCTGCACCTCAGCCGGAGTTGCGGGTAAGTCGCTGCTTGCGTCGGCACCAACAACATAGCGCTGCAGCGTCGGCACGTCGTTCAGCAGCGCCAGTTGCTCGCGCACATCCACGCCGCCCATCGCCAGCAGCCGATCGTAGACCAGCTGAACATCTTCTTGCTGGGCCATGTCGGGCTGCAGGTCGCGCAGCAGGTTCACGCTGCTCGTAATCAGCGGGCCAAGCGAGAGCTGCGGGCCAAACCAGAGAAACAGGTTCAGTGCGATGGGGATAAGTACGACCCACAGGCGGCGATTGATCGCAGCATAGCCTTCGCTAATCGAGTCAATCAGGGTCGCATTTTGAGGCTTCGTAATGGTCAACGCGTCTCTCCTTCAACGCACGTATTATACCACAGATCGCGCCAGATTGGGAGGGAATGCGAACAGGTGTTCGTTTGTTAGTTGCAGGTTTGCGGGTTTTCAGGTTGCAAGTTTCCGGTTTCAAAGTTTGAATGTTACTGCCAACTGCCGATTGTCGCCTTGTAGTTCTGCGGTTCTGCGGTTCCTGGTTCTGCGGTTCTGCGGTTCTGCGGTTCTCCGCCCACCCTGCGTCGAAGCACTATGGGTGTTATAATGCAATCCCAGAATGACAAGCAAAAAGGAATGTTTTGGCAATGCTCACCTATGAAAATTTTGTGGCTGTGCTGCTCACAGCGATTGAGCAAACCGAGCTGAATATTGCCTACACTCAAGAGCTTCTCGATACCCACGCGCTGGGCCGCAGCCTTAGCATCACCTGCCTGCCCCGCGGTATTGAAGATGACCGCGCGCCCGAAGAGCCGCCGCTGCGCGCCGTGATCGCATTTCGCTGGTCGCCCGAGTTTACCGTCTTCTCGCTGCGTGGCGGCCCGCCCGGCGCTTTCGACAATATTGTCGACGAGCGCATCCTGGCCTCGGCGGCGGGGGTTGGGCTTGAGATCGATATTAGCTACACCTTGCCGCTCGTGGCCGACCCGCTGAGCGACATGAGCTCCTTGCCGCAGATTGCCCACGCCGTGCACCAGCTGTACGCCAGCGCCGCGCCGCGCAGCGAAAACCCGGTGCGCG
>LJCR01000638.1 GCA_001399705.1 Kouleothrix aurantiaca | reverse complement strand
GGCGCGCGCTCGCGTGCTCGCCCACCAGATCCATTGCATAGGCGATATAGGTGCCGTCGCGGAACCAGCAGTAGTGGTAGGTTGGAAAGGTCGGGCTGGCGACATACGCGCCGTTGGGCGATTGATGCGCGCGGATCAGCGCGATGCTGTTGCCGCCAGGCGCGGGCGCAAAATCGATCACATTCGCCGCAATCGTGCGCTCGGCGCGCGTGCCCAGGCCGAGCGCGATCAGGGAGTTTGCGCGCAGGAACAGCAGCTCGCCGGGGCCGCCCGCTGTGGGCGCGCTGGTGGGCTGGGGCGCGGCGCTAGGGGCAGGGGCAGCCGTCGGCTCTGGCGCATCGGTCGGTTTGGGCGCGGCTGTGGGTTCGGCTGGTACATTGCTTGGCTCAGGCGCAGCGCTGGTCGGCTCGGGCGCGGCGCTTGGTATTTCGCTCTGCGCGGCTGTGGCGGCCGGCGGCAGTGTGATCTGCGGACTGACCGTTTGCGGCTGGCCCGGGCTGCCGCCACACGCAGCCAGCAGCACGGCCACGATACTCAGCAGCAGAGTGCGGCGAACGTTCATAGCGACCCTTTCTTCGTGGTTGGGCAGGCGGCGACGGCGCCGCTGCCGGCCTTATTGTAGCATGCCAGCCCTGGCCAGCATCTGAAAGCCATATGAAGCTCATATCTCGGGTGGGTGGTCACACATCTCATTTTTATACAAAATCCATGCTTTTTCTACTACTAAAAATCGTTGTTCTGCCGTTCAGTATATAGGCATCAATCAGGCGATTCTTCCAAGCTGCTGTACAGGCCGACGCCCGCGCTCCAGATGCGCTGGGCCGGATTGCCTGCATAGGCATATAACCGTATTGCGCTGGCCAAGAAGCTTAGCGCCGTGATGGCCAGTCCACCGAAACAACATGAGGTGGCACCATGATCCAAGAATTCGATGCTCAGGCAGTTCGTGGGTACGAACTACGCGAGGTTCTTGGCGAAGGCGGCTATGGCGCGGTGTATCGCGCCTACCAGCCGCAGGTCGGCCGCGAAGTCGCCATCAAGATCATTCTGCCCCAGTACGCCAACCATCCCGAGTTCATCCGCCGCTTCGAGAGCGAAGCCCAGCTCGTCGCCCGCCTCGAGCATCCCTACATCGTCCCGCTCTACGACTACTGGCGCGAGCCCGACGGCGCCTTTCTCGTCATGCGCTGGCTGCGCGGCGGCAGTTTGTACGAAACCTTGCAGCGCGGCCCGCTCCCCGCCGACGCCCTGCCCCGCCTGCTCGACCAGATCGGCGGCGCGCTCTCCGCTGCCCACCGCCGCAGCGTCATCCACCGCGACCTCAAGCCCGCCAACATCCTGCTCGACGAAGACGGCAACGCCTACCTGGCCGATTTCGGCATCGCCAAAGATTTGGGCAAGAAAGTCTCGCCCTACCAGACCGACCAGACCAGCGTGGTCGGCTCGCCCGCCTACATCTCGCCCGAGCAGGTGCGCGCCGAAACGATCACCCCGCAGACCGATATCTACTCGCTCGGCGTGATGCTGTTTGAAATCCTGACCGGCGTGCTGCCCTTCCAGGCGCCCACGCCCATCGCCCTGATGTTCAAGCACATCAACGAGCCGGTGCCGGTGCATCCCGCCCTCTCCGATGGTGTCAACGCCGTCATCCAGAAGGCGACCGCCAAGAACCCGGCCGACCGCTACCCCGATGTCGCTACCATGCTCGCCGAGCTGCGGCTCGCGCTAGGGATTTCTCCCAGCAACATGATGGAGCGAGCGCTTGGGGCCAAAACTGCTAATCCGCCGTCCACAAGCTCTTCTAGCACTACTGGCGGGCGGCGCTCGACCTACGAAACGAACGTCATCTACCTGCCCACCTTCTTCGAGCCGATCGGCGACCAGCTCGTCTTCGACAATCCCTACAAAGGCTTGCGCGCCTTTCAGGAAGCCGACGCTAGCGACTTCTTCGGCCGCGATGCCCTGATCGACACCCTGCTCGACCGCCTCAACCAGCCCGGTCCCTTCCAGCGCTTTCTCGCCGTCGTCGGCCCGTCTGGCTCCGGCAAGTCCTCGGTCGTCCGCGCTGGCGTGGTTCCCGCGCTCAAGCACGCCGCCATCCCCGGCTCCGACAAGTGGTATGTGCTCGAGTTCTTCCCCGGCGCCCGCCCGTTTGACGAGCTTGCCCAGGCGCTGCTGCGCATCGCCGTCGACCCGCCCAACAACCTCGTCGAGCCGCTCACCCTCGACCGTGGCGGCCTGCTCCGCGTCGTCGATCAGGTCGTGCCCGGCGGCGACGAGACCGAGGTCGTGCTGGTGATCGACCAGTTCGAAGAATTATTCACCCAGGTCGAAGAAGAAAGCGTCCGCACGCTGTTCCTCGACAGCCTGATCTCCGCCGTCACCGACCCCTACTCGCGCGTGCGGGTGATTGCGACCCTGCGTGCCGACTTCTACGACCGCCCGCTGCTCTACCCCGGCCTGAGCGAGCTGATGCGCGCCCGCACCGAGGTGGTCATTCCGCTCACCGAAAGCGAGCTCAAGCAGGCGATTGTTCAGCCCGCCGAGCGTGCCGGCTTGCGCGTCGACCCCGAGCTGGTCGAGGCGATTGTCAGCGACGTGGGCGAGCAGCCCGGCGCGCTGCCGCTCTTGCAGTACGCGCTGACCGAGGTGTTCGAGCGCCGCAACGGCCGCACCCTGACCCTGACGCCCTACCGCGGCAGCGGCGGCGTGCTGGGTGCGCTGGCACGCCGCGCCGAAGAAATCTTCACCAGCTTGAACGAGGCCGAGCAGGCGGTGGCGCAGCAGCTGTTCCTGCGGCTGGTGACGCTGGGCGAAGGCGTGGAAGACACGCGCCGGCGCGTGCGGCGCACCGGGGTGCGGCCAGTCGGCGGCGACGCGGCGGCGATCGACCGGGTGATCGACACCTATGGGCAGTACCGGCTGCTGACGCTGGATGTAGACCCGCAGACGCGCGCGCCGACGGTGGAAGTGGCGCACGAGGCGCTGATCCGCACCTGGGCGCGCTTGCGGGGCTGGCTGGACGCGAGCCGCGAGGACGTGCGGCAGCAGCGGCGGCTGGCGGGCGCGGCGACGGAGTGGGCGGTGAGCGGGCAGG
>LJCR01000637.1 GCA_001399705.1 Kouleothrix aurantiaca | reverse complement strand
GTGTAGCCGCCGCTCGTCGGCCCGATAACTGTGCCAAACACAATCGTCAGCAGCATCGCAAGCAGCAGCAGCAGGCTGTATACCCAATCGCTGTTGCGGCCCAGCACGCGCCGCAAGTGGCTGCCCACAACATTCAGCAGGCCAACCAGCAGCGCAAGGACGGCCAGCAGCGCGGCCCAGTTGATGATCAACTGCGCTGTTAAGTCGATGCTGGGAATTGCGCCCGCAAAATCGAGCAAGACAATGAGGCCGGCCACGCCGGCGATCAATGTCGCTAGTAATCGTTTTGGGTCTCGCAAAAACGACACGCGATCAGCCTCGTACTCTCAGGCAGCACTTACAGCGGAATCTGGAAGCCTGCGGCGGCAAAAGCAACCATAGCAATAATTGCGATGATAATCACCGTGCGCAGGGCATCGACAGTAAGCAGGCGGGCGTGCGGGGCGGGCGAACGCGACAAGTAGGCCTCGGCGGCGTAAATTTCTTCTCCGATCAGCGCGGAGTCGGTGCTGAGGTAAAGCAGCGGCAACGCCGTCGTGGTGGTCGCGCCACCCACTTGCGGAACACCCTGCTGGGCGCCATTTTCGGTTGCCAGCAGCACTTCCTGCCCAAAGCTGCCGATCTCAGCTGGCTCGCTTCGAGTTTCTGGCGACCGTAGAGCGTTGCCATGCCGAGCGCGTAAGCGGTTGGATCCTGGTGTGCAAGAAGCTGCACATTCGCCGGGTCGTAATCTTGCCCCATGCCCGCGCGCTGGTACGCCTGCCGAAGCGCGCCACGCAGCGCCAGATGCGCTACCGCATCACCGCTGCTGCTGAGAAGCGGTGCGCCGCTGAGCGCTGCCTCACCTGCCACGCGCTCGGCGGCAAGCAAGCCCGCCACCGTTTCGACGGTGCTTCCGCGCGCGCCAATCGCGCCGCTTCCAGGCGAAAGATGGATCGCTTTGCCGGTTTCGGCGCCGCGCGCCAATGCGCTCCGAATGGGATCAAGCGCGGGCAGCGGGCGGCGGGACGGCGCTTGTTGCATCGATGCTGCGCGTGCATGGTGCAACAGGGTCAGCACAATGACAATAAGGACAATCACTATCAGGAGTAGTGATGCAGGACCTAGTATCAAGGCCGAACTCCGCTACAATTCTTTACAGCATGTGGCCTTACATGGCTTGAAGTCTAAACCAAAAGAGATCGTTTGTCAACAGTCAGGCGTTTCTAGCATATCGCGCAGTACGTTCCAGCCCTCTTGATCGCTCAGCGCGGCGACATATGAATGCCAGCGCCCGGCGGGGATAAGCGGGTTGATGAATAATGCAGCCTGGCCGGCCAGAAAGCTCATTGGTGCGATGATATCGAGGGCGATGCGCGTTGGCGCCAGCAGCCTGCGATGCTCTAGCGCGTGGGCAAGCTGTTGCAGAATGGCGGCGCGTTGTTCGTGTGTCATAGGTGCCTTACCAAGCAGCTAGGCGGCAAGCGGGATTGCGGAATTATGGCGGAGGGTTGCCAGAAAAGCGCGAAGATGCAAAGAGGATGTTGGTGCCATTCCTAACTCCGTGCCTTCGTGTTTTTGTGGTGAAACGTTTGTGGCACTTCGCTCGGCAACTAGCGCGTGCTCCGCGATTCCCGAAAGGTCGCGCTATCGAGGATAATAGTGACTGGCCCGTCGTTAACCAGCGACACCTGCATGTGCGCGCCAAACTGCCCGTATGCCACGCGCAGCCCTAGAGTGTGCAGCGCCGCGCCAAACGCTTCCACCAGCGGCGCGGCCAGATCGGGGAGCGCGGCATCGCTGAAGCCTGGCCGCCGCCCGCGCCGCGTGTCGGCGTAGAGCGTGAATTGCGAGACGACCAGCACCGCCCCGCCCACGTCCAGCGCCGAGCGGTTGAAGCGGCCATCATCGTCGGGGAAAATGCGCATGTTGGCAATTTTCTCGGCCAGCAGCCGCGCATCGGCCATGCCGTCGCCATGCCCGACGCCCAGCAGCACGAGCAGGCCGCGCCCAATCTGCCCCACAACCTGCCCATCGACGCTGACCGACGCCTCGCTGACGCGCTGAATCACTGCACGCATACCAAACCCTATGCCCGGCCATTATTGAGATGCGCGAATACAATCCGCCCGGTTTGCGTCTGGTGCACGCGCGTCACCGTCGCGCTCACTTCCTGCCCAATCAGGCGGCGCGCATCTTCTACCACAATCATGGTGCCGTCGTCGAGGAAGGAAATGCCTTGCTCGCGCTCGCGCCCGATATCGCGGATGAGCACGCGCAGCTCCTGCCCCGAGACCACCGGCGGCCGAATGGCGTCGGAGAGCTGGTTCAAGCTCATAATTTTGACGCCGTGCAGCTCGGCCACGCGACCAAGGTTGTGGTCGTTGGTGATAATTGGGCAGTGATATTGCCGCGCAAGCAACACCAGCTTGTCGTCCACCGGCTGCGAGCCAAGGTTTTCGACCTCGGCAATCTCAATCGGCGGCGCGCCTTCCTTCTGCATTGCATTAAGAATGTCCAGCCCGCGGCGGCCTTTCGCGCGGCGCATGTCGTCGGCCGAATCGGCCAGCAGTTGCAGCTCGTTGAGCACGAAATTCGGCACCACCAGCGCGCCATCGATAAAGCCGGTTTTCCCCACCTGCGCAATCCGCCCATCAATAATTGCCGAGGTATCGAGCAGGTAGCGGCGTGTCTGGCGCTCGCTTTCGAGCAGTTGCGGCAGAATCAGCGGCGTGCGGGTCGAGCGCAAAAGACCACCCAGCTCTTTCTTGCGCGCCGAGAAGATGGTTGCGCCGAGGTAGGCCAGCGCCAGCGCCACAACCAGGGGCAGAAATTGCCCGAACGGCCGCGGCAGTTGCGCCAGCGGCACTGCCAGCAATAGCGCGAACAGCAAGCCAATCAGGGCGCCAAAAATAATCGCCGTAAGCTCGGAAATCGAGATATTTTTGATATAGCGAATGCCGCGCTGTGCCGGCTCGATCGTCCAGCGGTGGGTCGTCAGCAAGCCCAGCCCCGCGCCGGCCAGCGTCAGCAGTTGGGTGGCAAGCGCTTCTGTTTCGTTTGGCGATGGGGAAGACAACGCTTCGCCTACGCTGTGGCCAATATAGGCAAGCAGGCTC
>LJCR01000636.1 GCA_001399705.1 Kouleothrix aurantiaca | reverse complement strand
GTTGTCACGCCCACCGCCAGCGCCACCGCTGCGATCAGCGCCACCAGCGCACACAGCGCCAGGCCGAAATTGGCGCGCAGCCGCTTGAGCGCGGTGGTCAGCACCGAAAAAATTGTCCATACAGGGTTTCGCATACTACTGCCCAACGATCACGTCGCCAGCTTCCAGGCCATCGACAATCTCGACCTTGTCTTCGGTCTCGATGCCGGTTTTGATCGTTACGCGGCGCTCGCGCTCGCCTTCGCGCACCACCACAAAGCGGCGGCCTTCAAAGGCGCGAATGGCGTCGGGCGGCAGCCAGAGCACATTGTCCTTGTGCTCCAGCACGATCTTGATCTTCACGATCGTCACGCCCGCCTCGATCTGCTGGCCCTTGAGATCGAGCAGCTTGAAGCGCGTGGTGCGATCTTTTTCCTGCACCGCGCCGCTGCCGCCCGAGCCGTAGGGCGCAGGCATCTGGCGGATGATCGCCGGCAGGATCACGTCGGGCCGCGAGAGCAGCGAGAGCTCGGCGGGCTGGCCTTCGGCAAGCTGCTTCATCTGCTCGGCGCCCAGCTCGGCGGCAACCTCCAGATTGCTGGGGTCGGCGATCTCAACCACCGGGTCGAAGGCGGTGACCGTATCGCCTTCGCTGATGCTGAGGGCCAGCAGCTCGCCGTTCTGTGGCGCGACGATCCGGCCGTCGTCAACTTTCTTCTGGGCTTTCTCAAGCGCGCGCTGGGCGGTTTCCACGGCCTTCAGCTCGGCATTGAAGCTCTCGGTTTTCGCTTCCTCCAGCGCGAGCTGCGCCGCCTCGACCTTGCGCTGCGCCTCGACGAGGTCGCGGTTGCCCTTGCCCTGCAGCAGGCTATCGAGCTTGCGCTGCGCTTCCTGCACTTTTTTGCTGGCGTCGTCGTTCTTGGTGATCTCGCCGGCGCGCGCCTTCTCCAGCTCGCGCTTGGCGGTTTCCAGCGCGCGCTCGGCGTCGCGCAGGGCCCGCTCGGCCTGGGTGAGCGCGGTCTGGTAGGCTTCGATCTGCTCTTTGGTCAGTTTATTCGGTATTTTTTTGCCCGTCACCGGGTCGATTGTATAGGGATTCTTTGGATCGGTGCCGTCGTGCTGCGCCCAGTCGTTGTCCCAGTAGGCGTCGGCGTAGGCTTTTTGCTGGTCTTGCAGTGCCTCGGTGGCCTTTTGCAGCCCCAGCTCGGCAGCGGTTTTCGATTCCGAGCCGGAATCACCAGCGTCTTTCGCTTCGCGCTGCGCGGCGATCAGTTCGTCCTGGGCTTTGCGAATCGGGTCGTTCTCGCCACCTGGCAGCACGGTGGTCAGGTCTTCCTGGGCTTGCTGCAGGTCGAGCTCAGCTTGCTGGACTTTTTTGTCATGCGCTTTTTGCGCATTCGCCAGGTCGCGCTGGGCCTGCACCACGCCATCCTGGGCCTCGCGCAGGTCGTCGTTGGCCTCGTCCTGCTGCAGCTCGGCGATCAGGTCGCCCTGCTTGACCACATCGCCACGCCCGAAGGCGACCGTGTTCACACGGCCTTCGCGCTTGAACGATATCTGCGTCAGGTCCACCGGGGTGACGCGGCCATTGATGTCGAGGATGCGATCGATCGCGCCGCGCTCGACCGTATAGGTTGGGCGCTCCAGCGCCGGGTCGGGCGGCAGCGGCGTGGGCGTTGGCGCTTCCTGCTCGGCGGCGGGCGCGCTGCCACAGGCTGCCAGCGCGGGCAGCAACAGTATGAACAACAGCAGTACAGCGATGCGTTTCATCATGATCTATCTGCCTGGTAGTTAGGCGAAATTCGTTTGCACGGAAGCGGGTGAATCTATTGTAGCAGCATTTTGCGTGCGCGCCACCAGTGTATCGTGCCGGCGGCGCGCCGCAGCGAGCCTAGCCCTTCGCGCCGCCAAAGCCATCGGCGGGCGGATCTTCGGTGTTGTAGCCCTTGTAGGTCGGGTCGACTTTCTGCGCGCAGGTGGCTGGCTTGTTCGGCGTTTGCGCCATGCAATCGAGCCATGCGCTGGTGTTCTTCTGCGCCTCGGCCAGCCCCTGGTCAAGCGGCGCTTTGTCGTTGAGATCGTCCATCAGCGCTTTAAAGAACCAGTACGTGTCCATTGCATAAAGCTGGTTCGGGTCCGAGCCGTTGCTGCTGCCACTCGGCGCGCGCTTCAGCACATCGGCGTAGACCTTCACCAGATCGAGCAAGGCCGGCGACGCCTGGCTGGTAAAGCTATCGCTCTTCAAAATCGAGCTGCGCGCAGGAATCGCGCCCTGCAGGTTGGTGGCATCGGCCGAAAGGAATTTCAGCCACTCCCAGCATGCCTGGCTTTGCTCGGTTTTTGCCGAAATATGCATGCCGCGCACGAACATGTCGCCGCTGCGCAGGCCGCCCAGGCCGATCGGCAGCGGGGCCACTCCCATCTCAAATTTCACCGGGCTGTTTGGGTCGCCAAACATCATGTCGCCCTGGCCAAACCACATGCCGGCGCGGCCGTTCTGGATATACTCATAGGAGTGATCATCAAAGGTGTCGTCGCTCTTGTAGGGGAAGGTGAGCTTCGGCATGACTTTATGGACGCTCCACAGATCGAGGTACCACCTGATCGCCTGCACCGCCTTCGGGTCGGTGAAGTTTGGACGGGTGTCCTTGCCGCTGCCGGTAGTGAGCTGCCCGCCAAACTGGTTGATGAAGAAGAGCAGATCCTGGTTCGCCCCGCCCAGCGGAACATAGCCAAACTGCTGGCGGTCGCCTTCGCCCTTGCTGAGCGCCTGCGCGGCGGCCAGGAAGTCGTCGGGCTTCCACTCGCCGCTGGGCGGCTGAATTCCGGCCCCGCCAAATGCCGTTTTGTTATAGTTGAGCGAGCGCAGCGTGGCTGCGTAGGGCAGGCCGTAGAGCTTGCCGTCGCGCTGATAGGGCGCGAGCAGCGCGGCCGGGTAGTCGCTCTGCGGGAAGCTGGCGTCGGCATCGAACAGCGGTTGCAGGTCAAGCAGTGCGTTGAAGTCCTCATCGCTCTGTGGCGCGCTAAACCACGCAAAGCAATCGTTGGTGCTGGCGATCTGCGCGATCGTCGGCCCCTGGGTATATACGTCGGTTGAAGTAACATTAACGAAGATATCGGGG
>LJCR01000635.1 GCA_001399705.1 Kouleothrix aurantiaca | reverse complement strand
GCCCAACGGCGCGCCCTACAACATGGCCAAGGCCGCGATCAACCACCTGGCGCGCACACTGGCGATCGAGCTGGCCGAGCACCGTATCAATGTGAATGTGATCAACCCCGGCTTTATCGACACGCCTGGCGAGCGCGCCTTCGCCAGCGAGGAGCAGATCGCCGAGTGGGGCGCCGCGCTGCCGTGGGGCCGCGCCGGCACGCCGCGCGACATCGGGCGGGCGGCGGCTTTCCTCGCCAGCGCCGACGCCGACTACATCACCGGCAGCGCGCTCACTGTGGATGGCGGCTTCAAGCTGCGCATGCCGTAGGGTAGAAATAGCCGAGTGCAAAACGGTTAAGCCACAGAGCGCACAGACGTCACTGAGGATGATAGCCAGAAACTCAGAGGACTCGGTGTTCTCTGTGGCCCAATACTTCTGCACGTTACTCTAGATCACAACGACACGCAGGGACGAGGATGCGATCTGATCCTCGTCCCTGCGTGTCTTCGCGGCAAGCGCCGAAAGTGCGCTAGTGCGCCGTCTGGTGCGCTTTCTCCTCGGCGGTAAGGTTCTGCGCCAGGTGCGCCGGCAGGTCTTCGAAGTGGTCAAACGCCATCGAGAAGCGCCCGCGCCCCTGCGTCAGCGAGCGCAGGTCGGTTGCGTAGCGCTGGATCTCGGCCAGCGGCGCGTGCGCGCTGATCGTGGTGCGGCCACTGCCGTCGGGCAGCATGCCCTGCACGCGCCCGCGTCGCGTCGTCATGTCGCTCATGATGTCGCCGGCAAACTGGTCGGGCACGCTGATCTCCATCGCGTAGATCGGCTCCATGATCACCGGCTGCGCCTTCTGCACGGCCAGCTTAAACGCTTCGTGCCCGGCGATCTTGAACGCGATTTCCTTGCTGTCGACCGGGTGCATCTTGCCGTCGAACAGCGTCACCCGCACGTCGACGAGGTGGTTGCCCGAAACAACGCCCTCGGCCATGGCCTCGCGCACGCCTTTCTCAACGGCCGGCACAAAGGTCCTGTCGATCACGCCGCCGACGATCGCATTCACGAATTCCAGCGGGTCTTCGCGCGCGGGGTCGGGCGTGAGCGGCTCGATGCGAATGCTGACATCGCCAAACTGGCCGGCGCCGCCGGTTTGTTTCTTGTGGCGATACTGCGCTTCGGCCTTGCCGCGAATCGTCTCGCGGTAGGGCACGCGTGGCAGCTCCAGCTCGACATCGACATTGAACTTGCGCTTCATGCGCTCGGCAATGATCTGCAGGTGCGGCTCGCCCAGGCCCGAAAGCAGCGTATCGCCGCTTTGCGCGTCGCGCGAAACGTGCAGCGTCGGGTCTTCCTCAACGACATTGTGCAGCGCCCCGCCCAGGCGGTCGAGGTCGGCACGCGTCTTGGGCTTCACCATCGCGCTGTAGGCCGTGGCCGGGAAGTTGATTGGCGCAAGCTGGAGCGGGCGGTCGTGCGAGCACAGCGTATCGTTCGTCGCAACATCCACCAGCTTGGTGATCACGCCAATCTCGCCGGGGCCAAGCGCCGGCACCGAGATCTGTTCCTTGCCGCGCATGACATAAATCTGGCCGATACGCTCGTCTTTGCGGGTGCGCGGGTTGAAAATCGAGGAGTTGGCATGGAGCTCGCCGCTGTACACGCGCACAAACGAGATCTTGCCATAGGGGTCGACCAGCGTTTTGAACACCAGCGCGGCCAGCGGCTCGGGGACGGCCGGCTTGAGCTCGACGCTCTTGCCCGAGAGCAGGTCGTTGGCCTGGGTGGTTTTGCGCGCGGCAGAGGGGAAGCTGTCGAGAATGCCGTCGATGAGCTGAGCAGTGCCGTGGGCCTGGTCGGCCGCGCCGCAGAACACTGGTACGATCGAGCCGTTTGCGATGCCGGCGCGCAAGCCGCGCTGGATGTCTTCCGGTGTCAGCGCGTCGGCGCCATTCTCCAGGTACTTTTCGATCAGGTCGTCGTTGGTCGCGGCGATCTTGTCGATCAGCTTCTCGCGCCACTCCTGCTCGATGCCAACCATATCGGCGGGGATGTCGGCCTCGACAAAGGTGCCGTCGTGCTTGTCGGCAATCATCCAGGCGCGCTGGCGGCGCAGCGAGATAATGCCGCGAAACTCGCGCTGTGAGCCGATCGGGATCTGCATGGGGATGACCGCCTCGTCGAGCATTTCCTGGGCCTGCTCAACGGCGCGGAAGAAGTTCGCATTTTCGCGATCGAGCTTGTTGATAAAAAGAATGCGCGGCACGTTCGCGGCTTTGGCCGCCTCCCATACCATCTCCGTGCCGACTTCCACGCCACCGGCTGCGTCCATCACGATCACCGCGCCATCGATCACGCGCATCGCCGAGGCTACTTCGCCAGCGAAATCGGCGTAACCGGGAACATCGATCAGGTTGATCTTATCGTTCTTCCATTCGATCGGGGCGATGCTCAGGTTGATCGACTGCCGGCGCTTCTGCTCGTCCGGGTCGTAATCGCTGACGGTGTTGCCGTCCTCGACGCGCCCCGCGCGGGAAATGGCCTTGGCGGTGAGCAACAGCGCCTCGGTAAGCGTGGTCTTCCCGCTGCCGCCATGGCCGAAGAGTCCGACGTTGTGGATCTGCTCGGGTCCGTAAGATCGCATCAGGTCCTCCTTGACAGAGCGAAGGATGAACAGTGAGCAGAAGGAGACATGCTGAGGTATGCGACGGTGTCGCCGGTGTGGGTTGGTGTGCGGCTGGCGTCCTCCGTTTCACACGTCAGGTCGTGCTCGGTCCGCTCCCAGGGGGTACACGTATTATAAACATTTTCCGCTGCTGGTCAACCGCGCCGGGCGCGTGCGAGCCGGGCCGGTTGCGGTATAATGCACAGTAGTATCTCTGGCCCCGCCGCGCCCGCGTTGCTCGCTGGGTGGCGGGTATGCCCGGAAGGAGTCAGTTGTCATGCGCTACCTGGTTCTCATTCCATTGCTGATCATTGCGGTGTTGCTTGTGCTCTTCGGGGTGCAGAATACGCAGCTGGTGAATCTGCGTTTTCTTAACTATAGCCTGGAAAATCTGTCGGTGTCGCTGGTGATTATTATTGCGGCGATGTTTGGCGCAGTGTTAGTTGCGCTGCTGAACCTGTGGCGCG
>LJCR01000634.1 GCA_001399705.1 Kouleothrix aurantiaca | reverse complement strand
CATGTCTACGGGGTGCTGCCGGCGCGCGGCGGCTCCAGCGCCGGCAGCACCATCGCAGGCGTGCCGTCGGCGGGGAAAAAGGCGATCGCGACGCGCTCGTTCATATGCATATCCAGGCCGGCCAGGTAGCGCATGTTCGGGCCCGGCACCACGGCCAGCACGTCCATGCCGCCCTGCGGCAGCGCAGCCGTCAGGCGTTCGATTCGACTCTGCATGGGGTTCTCCTTCTGAAACGCGTTGACTGCTATTATAGTGGATGCGCGGCCGGACGGCGCAGAAAAAGCGAGCCACAGCGCCAGTATTTTCGCTGTGGCTCGCCCAAAACGATTGCGGAAATTTAGGCGGCAAGTACCTCGCCGCGCTGTGGGAAGCGCACGCGCGCGCACATCCAGCCGTCGCGCTGCTGCAGCTCAAACTCGCCCGAAAGATCTTCGTTCACCAGCGTGCGAATGATCTGCAGGCCCAGACCGCTGTTGGATGTGCTGGCCTCGGCCGGGCCGTGCGACGGGCCGTCGTCGCGCACCTCGACCAGAATCGCGCCCGGCTCGCGGATGGTTTCGACAATCACATTGCCGCCTTCCACCGTCAGGCCGTGCGACATCGAGTTGACGATCAGCTCATTCAGCACAATCGCCAGCACGGTGGCCTCACGCGACGCAACGCGGGCAGGCTCGCCACAGATCTGGAAGAGGATCGGACGTTCGGGGTTGGCCAGGCTCACCTGCGCGCTGTCAACAATCTGGCGCACTACTGCATCAATGGTGGTCACGCCCACGTCCTCGCGGCAGAGCAGGTTATGCACGCCGGCAATGGCCTGGATGCGCGCCACGCTGTCGCGCAGCGCCTCGGCGCCCTTGCCGCCCGGGTCGAGCCGGCGCTGCTGCATCGCCAGAAGCGCGGAGATCGTTTGCAGGTTGTTGCGCACGCGGTGGTGCATCTCCTGCAGCATGGCCGACTTGATGCGCAGCGCCGTCTGGCTTTCGTCGTACAGGCGCGCGTTCTCAATCGCAATCGCCGCCTCGTCGGCAAAGGTCGAAAGCAGGCGCACCTGCTCGTAGTCGAAGTGGCGCGCCTCGTGCGTGTACAGGCAGATCGCACCAATGATGCGATTCTGCTGCACCCGCAAGGGCATGCAGAACAGCGAGTGAAAGCCTTCGCTGGCCGCGACCAGCGCGCGGTCGGGGAAGCGCGAGTCGGTGTAGGCGTTCAGCACCGCCAGCGGGCGGCCTTCGCGCACCGCCTGCGCAATGAAATCGAGCACGCGGTTGCCGTGGCTGCCGCCCTGGCTGGCCGCCAGCTCCAGCTGGTCGTCTTCGCCGCAGCGGAAGATGTCGGCGCGATCGACACGGGCCAGCTCAACCGCCTTGGCGACGATCATGCGCAGCACTTCCTGCAGATCGAGCTGCTCGGCGATGCGCTTCGAGACCTGCTGCAGGGTTGTCAGCTCCTGCACCTTCTGGTGCAGCTGGTCGCCGGTCTGCTGGTAGAGCTGTGCGTTCACAATGAAGAAGGCCAGCTCGCCGGCCACCGTTTCGACAAAATTGACTTCTTCGGGCGAAAAATCGCGCGGGCCATTGGTCTGGATGGTGATCACGCCCTGCAGCTTGTCTGCGCCGACATGGAAGCGCTCGGCACTGAACAGCACAATCGGCACGGCCAGGATCGAGCGAAACGACTCTTCGCCCAGCATAGGCTCGTGCTGGAAGCGCGCCTCGCGGTAGATGTCGGCCACGGCAATCGGCCGGCCATCGCGGGCAGCCGCGCCGGTCACGCCTTCGCCCAGGCCAATGCGCACCTGCCCAATCGCCGCCGCGTTCAGGCCGCGCGTGGCGCGCAGGGTCAGGTCGTCGCTGTTCTTGTCGTACAGGTAGACCGAGCAGGCCTCGACGCCGATCACCTCGGCCACGGTTTCAACCACCATCTGCATCGAGGTGTCGAGATCGAGCGTGGAGTTGGCAGCCGAGATCACGCGGTGCAGACCACTCAATTCGGCCATGCGCCGCACAAGGTTGTTTTCCCAGGCGCTGGTGCGTTTTTCTTCGCGCGCCGCGCCATAGGCCATGAGCAGTTCGGCCAGCGTCACACCCGGCTCGATGCTGAACTGTTCGGCCAGGCCCATGCCAAACTCAGCCAGCACTTCCGGCTCACCGTTCTGGTGATACCAGAGCGCGCCAAGCTGGCGCAGGTAAGCACGCCGCTGATCGAGCGAGGTCTCGGCGGCGAGTAGATCGAGCAATTCGGCGACATTTGGCAACGATGCGCGCAATTCCTCGACCAGCATTGGGAGGATTGCAGAATGAGCGGTAAACATATTGTTCATCCCGTGCGGATTCACATCCTCTGGTTATGAGAAGAACATGGCGCTATTATACCAGCCGGGCCCGCCCGCCCGCAAGCGCTCAGGGCGCGGGCAGCCAGATGATCGCGTCGGCCCACACGCTGCGCTGGCCATCTTCGGCCAGGTTGCTGATCGAAACACTCGGTGTGTCGGCCGGGTCGAATTCGTAGGTACCGAGGTCAACCCAGTCGTTGGCGTGGAGTGGGATGTTGACCAGCACCGCCGCCTCGCCGCCATGGTAGCGCAGCCGGTAGCGCACGTTTTGGGCGTCTTCAAGCCCGCTGAGCGCATAGGGAATGTAGGCCAGCACGCGGTAGCGCCCGGCCGCCGGCAGCGTGGGCCGCCACACCGCGATCGCCGGCCGCACCAGCGGGCGCAGATCGAGCGGGCCAAGGGCATCGGCGCCGCGCAAGGAGGGCGCGAACAGCGACGCGCCACCATAGCCCACCGGCACCTCGCTCCAGCCGTCGCCTTCTTTCGCAAAGCCCGGCGAGTTGGTATCGACCACAATTGCATCGGCGGGCGGCGGCGCGCAGGGCGAGGGGCGGTCGCTCCACAGCCATGTGCTCGGGTCACCGGCCGGGTTTTGCTGCCAGGGATCGGGTGTGGCGGCGCACCAGCCATACGGGTCGGTATTCCGGCCCAGGTATTGCACGCCGAAATGCAGGTGCGGGCCAACCGCGCAGCCGCTTTCGCCCACCACGCCCGGTGGCTGGCCGCGCTGCACCTGCTGGCCGAACTCGGCGTCCACGCGTGCCAGGTGCCAGTAC
>LJCR01000633.1 GCA_001399705.1 Kouleothrix aurantiaca | reverse complement strand
GAAGAAGTTGGTGCCAAACTGCCGGTCGAAGAACAGCATCACCTGCGCCACCGTCAGGCTCGGGAAGGCGAAGATGATCAGAAACGACGTGACCAGGTTGGTCCATACAAACAGCGGCATGCGGTTGAAGGACATGCCCGGGGCGCGCAGGTTCAGGGTGGTGACAATAAAGTTCAGCGCGCCAGCGATCGACGCCACACCCGTGATACCCAGGCCCAGCACCCAGTAGTCCATGCCCGTGGTGGGCGAGTAGGCTTTGCCGCTCAGCGGCGCATACGCAAACCAGCCCGCGCCCGGCGCGCCGCCGGTGATAAAGCTGGCATACAGCATCAGGCCGCCAAAGATAAACAGCCAGATGCTGAGCGCGTTCAGGCGCGGGTAGGCCATGTCGCGCGCGCCAATCATCAGCGGCACAAAGTAGTTACCAAACCCCACCAGCATTGGCATGATTGCCAAGAACACCATGGTGGTGGCGTGCATGGTGAAGATCTGGTTGTACACGTCGGGCGAAAGGAAGGTATTATTCGGCGCGCCCAGCTGCAAGCGGATCAGCAGCGCCTCGATGCCGCCAATCACAAAGAAGAAGAACGCCGAGATCAAGTACATGATCCCGATCTTCTTATGGTCGACCGTGGTGAGCCAGGAAAGCCAGCCACCTGGGTCGGCCTTGGTTTGCTGAATGCGCACCGGCGAGACGGAACGCTCTAGTGTTGCCATTGCTGCCTCCAGATAAACTAGCGCTCTGCGGGCTTCTCGATCGATATCGTCTGGCTCTCGAGGAACGCGACAATATCGGCGATGTCTTGGTCGGAAACGGTGCCAGGCTTGATCACGGTGCTCATGATGTTGCCGGGCTTGACTTCACCAGGGTTGTGGATCCAGCGCGAGAGATTCTCGGGCGTGTTCGGCAGCGCGCCGGCACCAATCGTCTCACGGTTGCCAAAGTAGGTCAGGTTGGGGCCAGTGACGCCAACCGCCTCTTTGTAGCCGCTGATCGCGTGGCAGGTGATACACAGGTTCTTGGTGTTCAGGAAGGCTTTCTCACCGCGCGCGGGGTCGCCAGGGCCAAGCCGCGCCGGGTCGGCGGCGGCCGCCTGGAAGGTGGGGCCAACCGGCTGCTGGTGCTGCTGCACCCAGCTATCGAACACCTCCTGCGGCACCGCGATCACGCGGAAGCGCATGACGGCGTGCTCTTCGCCGCAGAACTCGGCGCACAGGCCGCGGTAGATCCCGGGCTCCTGGGGCGTGAACGAGATGTAGTTGACGTTATTCGTGCCAGGGATCGCATCCGTCTTGCCCGAGAGACGCGGCACCCACGGGTCGTGGATAACATCAACGCTGGTCATCTTGAACTGCACCGGCTTGCCCACCGGGATGTACACATCGTTGGCAGTAACAATCTTTTTGTCTTCGTACTGGAATTCCCACCACCACTGGTGGCCAACAACTTTGATCTGCATCGCATCGGCGGGCTGGGTTGCGTTGACAGCCTGCGTGCGGAAGCTCAGCACCGCAATGACCAAGAGAATCAGTGCTGGCGCGATTGTCCACATGATCTCAATGCGAGTGTTGCCGTGAATCTGCGCCGGGATGGGGTCGTTTTCCGAACGCTGCCGGAAGCGCAGCACCGAGTAGATCAGAATGCTTTCCACCACGACAAATACGCCTAACGCTGCCCAGAACACTGGGATCATCAGGTCGTAGACACGCTGCGCGTAATCGCCATTTGGGTGCAGCGTGCTGGCGGGAAGCACCTGGCCGCAGGCCGAAAGAAGCAGCGCTGCGCCAGCCAGAGATAGGGTTGCTATCACAGGCAGTCTGAGAGAAGGACGACGTGCCCGCATGGGACCTCCTGCTAGTGGCAAACAAGACCGGGGACAGACATCCATCGTCGCAAGGCCTGGGCTGCGGTGCGGCGCTTGGGCATGTGCGCGATGACTACCTGGGCCAGGTATCATTCGCTATGAGCGGACTCCAGAAATTAAGTGAAAATTTGCACACGCTGATTATACATAAATATCTCGATTCGTCAACGTCTAGCCAGCGTTGCAGAGCCTCAGCGCGTGGCTTGCCGGGCTGCTGGCGATCACATTTGCAGGCTGGTATTCTGCTCGCTCGCCGCGCGCGGGGTCTCGCCCCGAGGCGCATCACTCGGCAACGGGGCAGTCGCGTGTTCGAGCTCGTTCAGCCACATCAGGGCTTCCACTCGGTTCCAGCCGCACATTTCGCGGCTTGGGCGCAGGTTAGCGCACACTGCAGGGCGCTCGGGGCGGCCAAACAGCTTGCATCGGTTGTCGTCGGTGAGCTGGGCGCAGCGCACGCCAGCCGGTTTGCCATTCGGCATGCCCGGGATGGGCGACGAGATCGACGGCGCAATGCAGCAGGCCCCACAGCCAACCCGGCACTCCAGCGTTTCCTCGTGCGTCACAGCCCCTCCCAGCGTGCGAGGCCAGCCGCGCGGCGCAGCCGCCCAAAGCCAGCAATATGGGTCGCCAGCAGCACATCGTCGCCGGGCGGGTCGGCGGCTTTGTCGTGCCACTGCACCAGGCGCTGCGTGTTGGTGAAGCTGCCATCCATCTCGGGCACGGCGGCGGCGGGCAGGAAAAACACCTCGGTCTGGATGTCGGCCGGGTTGAGCGTGCCGTTCTTGACCTCGGGGCTGTCTTTCCAGAAGCTGGCCGTTTCGGTTTCAAACAGGTCGCGCACCACCAGCCACTCCAGCTTGGCGAGTGCCTGACGCTGGAAGCTGGCGTTCTGCCCGCCAACCGCCGGATTCTGGCCCATGGCGAACATGCCCTTGACGTTGCCCTTGTCCATTTCGACAAACATCGGCATGTGCGAATGGTCGCCCTTGATCTTGGGCAGCCAGTCGTAGCCGAACTGATTTTCGGGCGTGGCCGCGTCGCCGTACCAGGATTTGAGCTGGCTGACGATGAACTTGGGGAAGTTGCTCCAGTAGGCGGTCGGCGTCACCTCGGTGGCGATGTAGTCGCCCAGGGTGTCGTGCGCGCGGTTGACGTTGGGCGTGTTCAGGTAGCCGGGGTGCAGGTTGTACAGCGTGGCGATATCGGTGCTGCCCTGGATTGTGGCGTGGCCGCGCAGCGCCAGGA
>LJCR01000632.1 GCA_001399705.1 Kouleothrix aurantiaca | reverse complement strand
GAATATGAGCACACGCGATCGCGATATTCGGCTGGCGCTGGTGGGGCCGTTGGCCGTGTTGTCGCTGTTCTTTCTGCATGGCATCTGGATGGTTGTCGTTGGCGCGATCGGGCTGATCTTTCTCGCAACGTCGGCAACCGGTTTTTGCCCGCTGTACTACCTGCTGGGCAAACGCACGCCCAGCCGCGCCGCAGCCGAAAAGGCGCACTAGGCGCGGTGGTTCAACAGCCGGCTTGACTTAAAGCGCGGTTCAAGGTGTACGCTGCCGGGCGGCGCTGCGCGTGGGCGCGGCGCATTGCGGGAGCACGCACATGAACGACGAGGGAACGGTGCCGCTGGCCTGCACCCTGGCGGCGCTGCCGGATGATGAGCGGGCGGCGCATCTGGCGCTGGGGCGCGGGCTGCTGGGCGCCAGCGCGGCGCGCGAGCTGGAGGATGGCTACGCCTGGAGCTTTGCCGCCGAGCGCTACGATGCGCTGGCCGCCTTTATCGGGCGGGAGCGGCTGTGCTGCCCGTTTTTCCAGTTCGCGCTCGATCTTGCGCCAGGCGGCGGCGCGATCGAGCTGCGCATTCGCGGCCCGGCGGGCGTGAAGGAGTTTCTGCGCGCCGAGCTGATGGGCTGACAGATTCGGGGAGGTAGAATCAAGCGAGGTGCGCGGCAATGCCGCGCACCTCGCTTGATTTTCGGGCGATATTGCTAGTTTCGCGCCAGCGTGACGATCGCCGGCACACGGTCGAACATCCAGAAGACCAGCACCATGCCAATGATCGTGGCGTGCAGCGCCCACGCAGCCGCAATCCACAGCGCGCTCAGCCACCAGCCGATCAGCACGAAGTAGATCGCGCGCAGCAGAAACGGCGCCTGGCGGGCATTGCGATATACCACCTGGCCGCCCGGCATCACCAGCGCGTCGGTGCTGCGCGGCTTGAGCGTCACCACCTGCGGCAGGCGGTTCAGCATATACAGGCCGAATGGCAGGCCAATCACGGTGACGCACAGCACCCAGCCGATCACGGCCCAGACGGCGCTCAGCCACCAGCCAATCAGCACAAAATAGATCGCGCGCACCAGCAGGTTCGCGCCGTCGTTGCGCACCACCACAACGGGTTGTGTTTGCATTGTATCAATCTCCCAACCGGCGGGTTGTCCTGAAATATCGCCGGGTTCTGTTCATGATACGTGGCTGTGCGCAAAAGGTTGCAGGGTTATTTGCCCCAGCGGTTGCGCGTCCACTCTTCGGCGGTGCGGTGGTAGACAGCCGCTGTTTCGGTGGCGATCTGCCGCCAGTTGAACGCATCGCGGGCGACGACCAGCGCGTTGGCGGCGCGCGAGCGCGACCACTCGGGGTGCTGGAGCGTGTGCAGAATGCCCCACGCCAGCGAGGCGGGGTCGTTTGAATGCACCGTCAGGCCGGTTTCGTGCAGCTTCACCACCTCGGTGAGCCCGCCGGTTTCGGCCACCACCACCGGGCAGCCGGCGGCCATCGCTTCCAGCGCCACAATGCCAAAAGGCTCGTAGAGTGAAGGAAAGGTTGCGACATCGGCGCAGTGGTACAGCTTGTCGCGCTCGTCGTCGGAGACAAAGCCGGCGAAGTTGACCGACGAGCCGATGCCAAGCGCCCAGGCGCGGTGCTTGAGCGTGTCGAGGTACGAGCCGGTGCCGGCGATCACGAGCTGGGCGCGCGGAAACACTGCCTGCACCTGCGGCCAGCAGTCGAGCAGCACGTGCAAGCCTTTTTCATACACCAGGCGGCCAACATAGAAGACCAGTGGCTCGTCATCCTGAGCATAGCGGCGGCGGAAGGTCAGGCGATCTTCCTCGCTCGCAAACGGGTCGGGGTAGGCGTACACACCGTTCGCCACCACATCGACTTTGTCGAGCGGAGTGCTGAAGTAGCTGTTGATCTGCTGGGCCATGAAGTGCGAGCAGGCAATCACGCGCCACGACTCGTAGGTGAGCCACCACTCGATATGGTTGACCTGCTCGGCGTGGCCGCCGCCGATGTAGCCGCCCTGCCGCCCGCGCTCGGTGGCGTGGATGGTTGAGATCAGCGGGCGGCGCCAGGCGTGCTTGATCGACACGCCGGCGTGTGCGGCCAGCCAGTCGTGCGCGTGGATGAGGTCGAATGGCCCGACCTCGGCGCGCAGGGCGCGGGCCGCGTATTCCATCAGGCCGTTGGCGTGCTGGACATACGAAACGAAACCGTAGGCATCCATGTGCGGCGGCTCGATCCGGTAGACGCGCACGCCGTCCTTGGTAGTTTCGCGCTTGGCTCCGCCCCGCAGCAGTGGCGTCACCACGTGGGCTTCGATTCCCTGGCGAGCCAGCTCTGGCGCAAGATCCATGATGTGCTTGCCCAGGCCGCCGACGATGTGTGGCGGGTATTCCCAGGACAAGATCAAAACGCGCATTCTGCTCCTCTGGGCTATTGTGTCGTTGCGAAATCCGGCAGATTATATCATTGCCGTGTTTTCACCACAACCTTGCGCGGATGGATGTGGCGAAAGAATGGGCGAGAAAGGTAAAAACAAAGTGCGGTATACTGCGGGCCTGAATTGCGCAGAAGGAACGCTGTATGCCAACCAACCCGTCCACTGGCGCGTCCGCGCCGCGCTCGACTGCCTACCTGGTGCTGCTCGGCGGCGTGCTGGTGGTTGCCTCGGCTTCGATCATGATCCGCGGCGCGCAGCAGCTTGGCATGCCCTCGGGCACGATTGCCGCGCTGCGCCTGGGTTTTGCCGCGCTGGTGCTTGTGCCGCTGGCGCTGCTGCGCGCCCGTGCCGAGCTCGCCGGCCTGAGCCGCCGCGAGCTGCTGCTTGGCGTGGGCGCGGGCGCGTGCCTGGCGGTGCACTTCTTCGCCTGGATCTCATCGCTGGAATACACCTCGGTTGCCTCGTCGGTCGCGCTTGTCACCAGCTCGCCGCTGTGGCTGGCGCTGGCGGCCTGGCTCATGCGCGAGCGGCTGGCGCGGCTGACGTGGCTGGGCGTGCTGTGCACCATGGCCGGCAGCATTATTATCGGCTATAGCGACGGCAGCGGCGGGAATGCGCGCAATGCGCTGCTTGGCGATGCACTGGCGCTGCTGGGGGCGATCGCGGTGGCGGCGTACTT
>LJCR01000631.1 GCA_001399705.1 Kouleothrix aurantiaca | reverse complement strand
GGTCGCCGGGGCGGCCGAGCGCGACAAATGGCACGCCGCTGGCCGAAATGCGGCGCAGCAGCGGCTCGCTGGCACGGTCGTCGGCGCCGCGCACAATAATGCCATCCACGAAGCCGCGGCGCGTGATTTTGGGCAGAGCAAGCTGCTCGTCGTCGCCGCTGCCGAGCAGGAACAGGCTGAGCAGGTAGCCGCGCTCGTGGCACGATTGCGTGACCTGCTCGGCGAATTGCAGCACGGTGGGGTTGTGAAGCACGGTGCTGGCGGGCGCGGGAACCAGCAAGCCGATCACCTGCGAGCGCTGCGAGGCCAGCGAGCGCGCGGCGGCGTTGGGCTGAAATGACGTTTCGGCCAGCACTTTGAGCACCCGCGCCCGCGCCTTGGAGCGCGTGCCAACCAAATTGTTCAGCACGCGCGAGACGGTAGACGGCGAAACGCCGGCCATCCGGGCAATATCGTCGAGCGTCAGGTCGGGCATAGCTGCGTGCCTCGCACAAGAGCGGGTGGCGGGCGGGGCAGAATAGTAGTGCATGTTGCAAGCGCTTGCGTTTTCTTATCCTACACGCTGGGCCTGGCTTTGTCAACACGGTGCTACGTAACCACGAAGACACGAAGGCACGAAGGTTTTGTTGGATTATATGCTTTGCCTGCGGAAATCCTGCTGACTCCTGACTCCTGAATCCTGAATCCTGCGAATATTGACAGGCACGCGCTTCTCCCCTATCATCGCGCTGATGCAAGCGCTTGCACCAGAATGCGCAGCAGCGAGGCTTTTTGATGCACCAGGAAGGGTTGGCGCACATGGGAATGCTTGACGGAAAAGTCGCGTTTATTACCGGCGGGGCGAGCGGGATTGGCGCGGGCACGGCCGAGCGTTTTGCCGAAGAAGGGGCGCGGGTGGTGCTGGCTGATATGCAGCCCGAGGCCGGCGAGCAGGTGCGTGCGACGATTGCGGCGCGTGGCGGCGAGGCGCTGTTTGTGGAATGCGATGGGCGCGAGCCGGCCTCGGTCGAGCGGGCGGTGGCGCAGGCGGTCGCGCATTTCGGGCAGCTCAATATTGTGTATGCGAACGCCGGCATCAATGGCGTGTTCGCGCCGATTGAGGAGCTGCAACCCGAAGATTGGGACCGCACGCTCGACACAAACCTGAAAGGCACCTACCTGACCGTGCATTTCACGGTGCCGCACCTCAAGCGCGCGGGTAGCGGCAGCATTATTGCCACCAGCAGCGTGAATGGCAACCGCACCTTTGCCTATGCCGGCGCGAGCGCGTACAGCACGTCGAAGGCCGCGCAGGTGGTGTTTATGAAGATGCTGGCGCTGGAGCTGGGGCCGCACAATATTCGCTGCAATGCGGTGTGCCCGGGCGCGATCCGCACCAACATCGGCCAACGCACCGAGCGGCGCAACACCGAGAGCATTGGAATCGCGATCCAGCTGCCGAACGGCAGCCCGGCGATCAACAAGGGCCGCGGCGAGCCACGCGATGTGGCGGATGTGTGCCTGTTCCTGGCGTCCGACCTGAGCCGGCATGTGTCGGGGGTTGAAATTTATGTGGATGGCGGGGCGTCGCTGTTGTTTTGAGGATGCAGGAATTTATCCACAGATTTCGCAGATTGCGCAGAATATAGAAAAAGCAACCTTATTCGGCCACAGAGCGCACCGAGATCACGGAGTTTGCTTCAATCTTCAAGTCTTTGTGGCTAGAAAAGCCAGATAGCTGCGTCCACAGATTTCGCAGATTGCGGGCGTTTGTAAAGCGCAGGACGGTTGAGCCACAGAGCGCACCGAGATCACGGAGTGTAGCTTCAATCTTCAAGTCTTTGTGGCTAGAAAAGCCAGATAGCTGCGTCCACAGATTTCGCAGATTTTACAAAGGCTAATGAAGTAGTGTGTCTCAGAAGCGCATCCTGAGTAGCGCGAAGCGTGTATCGAAGGGTGCGCGCTATGCTCTATCTTCCGCAGATTGCGCAGATTGCGGGCGTTTGTAAAGCGCAGGACAATTGAGCCACAGAGCGCACAGAGCTTAGCTTCAATCTTCGTGTCTTCGAGTCTTATCAGCTTTCGCTTGGCGAACTCGGTGCCTGCCGTGGCCCATTGCCTTATAATGGCGCCCAGCCGGCCCAGCGACGTGCCGGCCGAAGCGATGGAGGCTCACAATGGCGACGATTCACGAAGGCGACCTGCTGTGGCAGCCAAGCGCCGAAGATATTGCCCGCGCCAACCTGACCGACTATATGCGCTGGCTGCGCGACGAGCGCGGCCTCGATTTTGACGATTACCCCGCGCTGTGGCGCTGGTCGGTCGAGCGACTGGAAGAATTCTGGGGTAGCGTGTGGGACTACAGCGGCGTGCTGGCCTCGCAGCACGGGAGCACCGTGCTGGCCGAGCGCGCCATGCCGGGCGCGCAGTGGTTCCCCGGCGCGCGGCTGAACTACGCCGAAAATATCTTCCGCAAGCGCAGCGCCGAGCGCCCGATGATCTTCTACCAGGCCGAGGGCCAGCCGGTTGTGACCCTGAGTTGGGAGGAAGTGCTCGACCAGAGCCAGCGGCTGGCGGCGGCGCTGCGCCGCATGGGCGTGCAGGCCGGCGACCGGGTGGTGGGCTACCTGCCGAACGTGCCCGAGGCGATTGTGGCGCTGCTGGCGGCGGCGAGCATTGGCGCGATCTGGTCGTGCTGCGCGCCCGACTTCGGCACCCGCAGCGTGCTCGACCGCTTCACGCAGATTGCGCCGAGCGTGCTGATTGCGACCGACGGCTACCAGTATGGCGGCAAGCCCTTCGACCGGCGCGCGATTGTGGGCGAGCTGCAGGCCGCGCTGCCAAGCCTGCGGCAAACGATCCTGCTGCCGCGCCTGAGCGCCGCGCCGCTGCCGAATACTATCCTCTGGGCCGACGCGCTGGCCGCGCCAGTTGCACCCGCCGACTATCAGTTCGCGCAGCTGCCCTTCGAGCACCCGTTGTGGATTTTGTACTCGTCGGGCACGACTGGCCTGCCCAAGCCGATTGTGCAGGGCCACGGCGGCATTCTGCTCGAACACCTCAAGGCGCTGACGTTCCACAACGACATCAAAGCCGAAGACCGCTTTTTCTGGTTCACCAGCACCGGCTGGATGA
>LJCR01000630.1 GCA_001399705.1 Kouleothrix aurantiaca | reverse complement strand
GCTGAACACCTACTTTAATGTGGAAGCCGGCTCGCTGCTGTTGACGGATGAGAACACCGGCAACCTGAATTTTGTGATGACAATTGAAGGCGGCGAAGCCAAATTGGCCGGCGTAAGCGTGCCAAGGGGCCAGGGCGTGGTTGGCGCGGTGGCGAAAAGCCGCCAGTGGGAGATCGTGCCCGATGTGCAGACCGACCCGCGCTTCTATCGCAAGATCAGCGAAGACCTCGGTTTTGTGACCAAGTCGATCCTGTGCGTGCCGATGATTGCACAGGGCAACGTCATTGGTGTGATTGAGCTGCTGAATAAGCTCAACGGCCAGTTCACCCCCGACGAAGCCGAGCGCCTGATGCGTATGGCCGCCTTTATTGGCGTAGCGATCGAAAATGCGCGCCTGTTTACTCAGGTTGCCACTGGCCGCGATCGGCTCGCCGCAATTCTGAACTCGACCGCCGACGGTATTCTGATGACCGACACGCGCGGCGTGGTGCTGACGGCAAACCCAATGGCCGCCGAGCTCTTTGGTGCCCCCGAGGCGCAGCTTGTTGGCCGCCAGATCGATGATTTGCTCCAGGCGCTTCACAGCCAGGCCCGCGAAGTAAACCACCGCTCGCGCAACGACACGGGTGTGGCCGAGGGCGAAACACCAGTGCATGTGAGCGACATGGAGTTGGGCGGAGCGCACCACCGTTTTATTCGCCACCTGAGCATGCCGGTGCACGATGTAGATGGCGTTGTCTATGGCCAGCTCACGGTGCTGCGCGATATCACCCAGGAGCGCGAGCTTGAACAGCTGCGCGACGATTGGACGAGCATGCTGGTGCACGATCTGCGCGCGCCGCTCACATCCATTATGAATGGGGTGATGATGGTGAAACGTGGCATTGGCGGCCCCGTCACCGACGCACAAACCGAACTGCTTGATATTGCGCACCAGGGCAGCACGGCAATGCTCGAACTGGTCAATAACCTGCTCGATATTTCCAAGATGGAGCAAGGCCGCCTGACGCTGGATATCGACCAGGTTGCGCCATACACGATGATCGATCATGCGCTCGATCGCCTGCGCGTTTCGGCGCGGAGCAGGCATGTGGGCCTGGAAGAACGTGTGGCGCTGAACGTGCCGCTGCTGAATGCCGACGACGACAAAATTGTGCGCGTGCTTCAAAACCTGCTCGATAACGCGATTAAATTTTCATCATCTGGCTCGTCGGTGACGATTGGCGCGTACCCCTACGATGCCAATCACGCGCTCCCAGCCGATATCCCGGTTCACCCGCTGTTCAATGATGGGGAATGGGTTATTTTCTGGGTACAGGATCGTGGCATGGGTATTCCGGCCGCCTACCACGAGCGAATTTTCGAAAAGTTTGGGCAAGTGCGCGGCCGCAAAGTTCGTGGAACCGGCCTGGGGCTCACGTTTTGCAAGCTGGCGATCGAAGCGCATCAGGGCCGAATCTGGCTGGAAAGCGAAGAAGGAGTTGGCAGCGTGTTTGCATTTGCCCTGCCGCTTAACTTGCAAGATGAACAATAGTAAATAAATACTTTACAGTTTTGTCATCTTTGGCTCATCTTGATTCGCCCTGTCAGTTCGTATATAATGTGTCTACCCTTCAGCCAGGCTACTAAGGCGTGTAAAACTATTATTTATGGCTGAGGCAGGTTTTCATGCGCCGGTTATTGCAATTTATTCAATCACATATCCGTTATAAGATAATCATGCCATTTTTGGCGTTGACGATCTTTGTGATGCTGGCCGGCGCGGCAATTGTGCTCTTTCTGGTGGCGGCAAACGCCCAGGATGTGCTCACAAACCAGCTGGCTAACAACGCGCGTATTGTGAGCGCGGCGCTGGTCGAGCGCGAACAAAACCATGTCAACTTCCTGCGCCAGGCCGCCTTTGCGGGCGGCAGCGTTGAAGCGGGCACGCCCTCGGTCGCCGACTCGCTTTCTGGCGGCAACACCGATGTTGTTTCGCGCACGCTCAAGGTCTTTTACCTCAGCGGTATCAGCAACCCCACCCTCGATTTCGACCGCCTGATTGCCTTTGACAAAAACGGCCAATCGCTGCTCGACTGGCAGCGTATAAAGGACGACCCGCGCGAGGAGCCGTACCGCAATGGTACCACTGACCTGACGCCAATCCGCGATGTCAAGCGCATTGTGAGCAATACCCTTGTGGATGGCGCCGATAAGTTCTCGGGGCTCATCCAGTTCGGCAACGATCCGCAGCCGCACTTCTATACGGTTGTTCCGGTAAAAAAGAATGCCACGGTAGTCGGCGGTTTGATGGTCGCCATTAAGATCGACCGCCTGCTTCTATCGCTCCAGCGCAACACACAGGTGCCGATCACGACGGTGTACAACCTGCAGGGCGAGGCGATTGGCACAACCTTTGTGCCGCGTGCCGACCTGCCAAGCCTGAACATGCGGCCGGAAGTTGTGCAGGAGCTGCTTTCCAACAACGCACAGTCGGTGATCAACGCCGAAAACTCGCCGCTTGTGCCCAAGTACGCGCTGAGCAATATTCAGCAGCGCGACTATGAAGTGGCATATAGCCCGTTATACATCCAGAACAAGCTCGCCGGGTACTTCTCGGTAGGCCTGCCGACCGATTTCCAGGTAAACTCCGTGCGCATCAACCGCACCGCCATTACGCTTATCGCGCTGGCGCTGGCCCTGGGATCGATTGTGCTGGGCTACGTGATTGCGCGCAGCATCACGCGGCCACTTTCGGCACTGGTGCACACAGCCGAGGCCGTAACCAGCGGCGATCTTGAGCAGCGCACGGAAATTCGCTCGGGCGACGAAGTCGGCCGCTTGGCCCAGGCATTTAACCAGATGACTGAGCATTTACTGCGGCTCTACCGCACCAGCCGCGAGCTTGGCACTGCGATCGAGGTTCAGCAAGTGCTGGACGTGACGCAGCGCACCGTCGACGCGTTTGTGCCCGGCACTGAAGTGCTAGCCCTGCTCGATGATCGCGGTATCTGGGGCTACCGCCTGCGCAGCGATCCCGCACCCGAAGTGGTTGGGCTGCAAAACTTGCGCGTTGCACCCGGCGACCCGCTCATTCGTAGCCTGGGGCAGAACCAGCTGCCGCAAGTGCTCGAC